>JAISIJ010000352.1 GCA_031262245.1 Oscillospiraceae bacterium
ATAATTTACGACAGTTCGACCGTTGAACGCCCATTTGCCGTGGCTCTTGACAACGACCCCGATGTGAAAATGTTTTTCAAAATTCCCGATAAATTTAAAATTGAAACGCCAATCGGAACATATAATCCCGACTGGGCGGTGTATGTTGACAAGGACGGTGCGGAGAAACTTTATTTTGTAATCGAAACGAAAGGCACTCGTGATTTGACTGAACTCCACGGCAGTGAACGTGCAAAAATTCATTGCGGTGAGGAGCATTTTAAGGCTCTCGGAAACGGCGTTTTCTTTCCGAATAAGCCTGTTAAGGAGTGGAGGGAGGTTAAGGTAGGGGTGTGAAATTCAAAGTTTAAAACTGAAATTACAGAACAAAATTGAGTATTGTGTTTAACTGTTTTCGAGGTAATTATGTTAAAAATTGCAATTGTAGATGATGAAAAAAACACACATTTCACTTTGACTGATATGTCATTACCGAGAATCGGCAGTATAACGCATTAAATATCAAGTGTTGACATTGAATTTATTTCAATGTCAATAAAACTGGCTATAGTCGAATGGAAATAAAACTATTCAAAAAATAGAATTTTATCTATGCTATTAATATTTAAAGGAGTAAAATAATGATATTGAATATAGCTATATGCGATGATGATGAAAAAATTAGTGGAACTATTGAAGATTTCATTAATCAAACTTGTCAACCACTTAAAATTCAGTTTAATTCTGATGTTTATTTTCACGGAGAAGATTTGTGTAAAAGATTAAAAGACGGAGAATGTTATGATATAATTTTCCTCGATATTGAACTTATAAGCACAAATGGAATAGAAGTTGGTTTATTTATAAGAGATAATATTAAAGATGAAATTACGCAAATAGTTTATATATCTTGGAATTCTAATTATTCATTACAGCTTTTTGATATTAATCCGCTTAATTTTCTTATTAAGCCTATAACATATGAAAGCATTGAAAAAGTTATAAATAAGTTTTTGAAAATAACGAATTTTTGGGCTAATTCATTTACTTACTCAAAAAATCACTGCAAATTCAAAGTCAAATTACAAGACATTATGTATTTTGAGAGTTTCGGTAAAAAGATTATTATTCACTTAAAAAATCAAGATGAAGAATTTTATGGGAAACTTCGAGACATCTATGAAACACAGCTTTTAAAATATGATTTCCTTTTCATAAATCAATCATATATAGTTAATTTTGATTATGTGAAAACCTTTGGATATGAGCAAGTTATCTTATCAAATGATACATTCTTAACAATAAGTCAGCCAAAACGAAAAACAATTCGTAAACGTCTAAATCAAATAGTACAAAGGAGAATGTAAAATGAAATTTCATTGGATTATACACTCAATTACAACAATATTTATGATGTTTTCAATATCCAAATTGATGAAAGTCTATTTTGAAACTAAAATAACTTCAAATAATTTTTATTATTTCACTTATATTGTATATATTTTTCTAACTATAAGTGCGTTCACTTTTTTTGATACTCCTATTGTTAATCTTTTTTGTACTCTCGGTACTATTTTTTTAATTACATTAAATTATCGTTCTTCTTGGTTAAAAAAATTTTCAGCTGTGTTTTTCATATATTTTTTTATGTTTACAACGGATTTATTAGTTGCAAAATTATTAGGAATACAATATATTTCAGTTTCTGTAAGCAATGTTTATCAAGGCGTTTTCGGATATATTGCGATGGGATTGATGTTTTATTTTGAGGCTTTACTTGCACAAAACTTAAAAAACATTAAGAAACACACGCAAAATTCAATAATTTTTTGGATTTCTTCATTTGTTGTTCCGCTGTCTTCAATTTATCTTACGGTAATACTGTTAAGTATTCCTCAATTGAAACAAATTTCAATAATTTCTGCAATTATTATTATATTTCTTATAAATATATTAACGTTTTATCTACACGATTCTTTGGCTAATGCTTATGCAGAAAAACTGAAATATTCTTTATTAGAACAAGAAAAAGAATATTACTATAATCAATGCGAAATAATGAACAAATCAACAGAAGAATTAAAATCCTTTAAACACGATGTAAAAAATTTGTTATCAACAGCAATTAAATATATTGAACAAAATGAAACGTCAACAGCGAAAGACTACTTAAAAAAATTAACAGGAAAAACAGATACTAACAGAATTTACAGTAATACAGGAAATGTTGCATTTGATAGTATAATTAATTATAAACTACGTAACGCCGAAGATAGCAATATTTCGCTTAATGTGAATGTTTCTGTTCCACAAAAAATCAATGTTGAAATAGTTGATATTGTTATAATATTGGGAAATTTACTTGATAACGCTTTAAATGCTGTTATGAAAGTTCAAAAACGGCAAATAACTTTAAAAATAGCTTTCTCAAAAGGAAATGTTGTTATTAATATTCAGAACAGTTTTGATAATAATGTAAAATATGTTAATGGCGAAATAGTTACAATAACAGGGGAAGGACACGGGTATGGGTTGAAAAATGTTCGAAATGCTATTGAAAAATATTCCGGATATATAAAAATAGACCATACCGAAAATTTATTTTCAGTAGATGTGTTTTTGTATGGATGCTCTGTGTAATATTGTAAAAAAAATCCGTATTTTAGTTACTGCTAAACGGATTTTTTTGTTTTATACAAATAAAATCTTAATTTTTACCTAAAACTCATTAATTTATTCCAATTCTCCGCACAAACTTTTTTTTATGATATAATATAGTTAATTATAGTAGTTTTAGGTTAAAAATTAAAACATAGGAGAACATTGTTATGAAAAAAACAAATCAAAAAGCAGACAAACTTTTAGCGAAAATCGCATTGGCGATAACAAAAGTGAATGTAAATTCAACTTGCCCTTTTATGCTTCACCAACCTAAACTTCCCGAAAAAGCTAAAAAGTTAAGGAAATTTTAATGTTCAATCATATTTCAGAAAAAATCACAGAAAATATGGTTACTAACGGCACAGTTGTGAAAGAAGATAAAGAAATATACTTGTTTGGAATACAGCAGGGATTAGTTCTTATACTCAACTTATTCACAACTGTTGTCGTATCCTTAATATTCAAAAATACTTGGCAAATGTTCACTTTTATGTTAGCTTATATTCTGTTAAGAAGTTTTGCCGGTGGCTATCACGCTAAAACTGCTAAAAAATGTTATGCATTTTCAATACTTCTTCTCATAATTATTTCATTAGTATTAAAATACATTAAAATTAATGCTTATATATTCTTTATTTCTTTATTTATATCAAGTATAGTAATATTTTTATTATCACCAGTTGATAATAAAAATAGAAACCTTGATATACTTGAAAAAAGGGTTTTTAGAAAAATAACAATAGTGATTCTTATTTTTGAAGTCGCTATCGCTGTATTTTCTTTACATTTTAATCTATTCGGAATCGCAATAAGTCTGTTTTGTTCTCCTGTTATTTGTGCAATATTGTTGATTTTAGGTAAAGTAGAAAACAAATTTTTTTCTAAAACGGAAAAGATTAAATAATGCATATTAATTTGTTCGAAACACAATTTAGGGTATACACTAAATATGTGCGAGATATATTAAAATGATACAATTATGTATCGGAAAGAAAAAAATAAAATGATGGAAAACAAAATTCTTATGCCTGCAACATATACCGCTATTTCAACTGATGAAATGGAGTATGTTGATGGTGGTGGAAAATTAACCGGGATTATCAGAATAGGTGCTGGAATAGCCGGCATTGGCTTATTGGCAGTAGCAGGAGTTATGGCAGCACCTGCCACAGCTGCAATTGCTCCAGCTATATTTGTTGGTTCTGGTTTAGGAACAGTAAGTACGTTTATGGGAATAGGGGATTTAATGAAATAATTAAATTCCAATAGGGCAGATTTTCTATCTGCCCTATTTCCTATTAATATGAAAGGCTTTATTTATGAAAATAGTGAGTTTATTGTATATAATTGGCTTTATTTTGATGTTAATGAGTGGCTTTACTTTTTATTATGATTCAAAATTAGAATTACTCGCAACAGATATATTTGTATTCATAATTTCTATACTGTCTTTTTTATTATATATATACAAAGATAAAAAAATTATGAAGTCATATGGGGTTTTAAGTATTATGTTTGGCATAGTTTTTACAATTGCTACTTTTTTCCCGGAAAATCAAGAGATAGGTGCTTGGGGATTTGTGTTTTTAATAGGCATAGTAATATGTGTAATAATAGGAATTATAGAAGCTATAATATATAAATCAAATAATCCTTAAAAAACGGACAAATATATGAATTTTATTAAATCATATAAATATTATAATCTTAAATATATACTATCAATGATTATAGTAATAATAGAAATTTTATTATTATATATTTTTAAGATGTCTTTTGACATTTTTATAGATGCTATAGTTCCTTTGGTTATTTATCTTATGACTATATTCGGTACATTTAAAATAAGTAATTATATATGGAAAATATATTATTCAGAAGACCCGGAACATAAATTAAAATCTTCATTGAAAGTTCAAAAGATTGGAGATAAAATTTTCAAAATATGTTCATCTATTTTGGTTTGTTTTTCACTTTTTTCTATAATGCTGGCTTTCGATTTATTTTCTGTTATAGTATCAGTAATATTAATAATATATTTTATTGTGTCTTTAATATTTATAGTAAAATCTTAATTGAATAAAAAAGGACATTCAACTTCTATGAAAGATTGGTTTGCTTTAATTAATACTTCTAAAAGGGTATGGCACATTGAAAATATAGTGTTTTTGATAATAGCTATTATTTCTGAAATAATCAGCAAAGACAGTGAATTTATTTCTTATATCATCGGCGGTGGTATATTTATAGCTTTATTTGTAAGTGAAATTCAATTTATGTTTTGGAAATTTTTAAATCTGAAACCATTTCACTCTTATATGGAGAAAGGAATTTAAAAATAAGGGAAATAGTGATAAGATACTTATCTAAATTCTTAATTTATTCCATAGTAATAATAGATGTACTTTATTTTACCGAAGATAATAATCAAAATGTAGGATATATTTTATCTGCTATAATTCTTATTATTTCTGTTATATTTTCCGTAAAGTATTTTAAAATTAATTAAAAAAATGTTTAGTATCTCAGCATCATTTAAATCGGAATTAAATGGATTGGTAAAAGATGAAATATACGTTTGTGAAACAACACGATGCAACGGATTGTGCCGCCGCTTGCCTTGCTATGATATGTTTACATTATAAAAAAGAAACTACTATAACTAAACTTCGTGATTTGATGGGAACAGATTTAAAAGGTACAAATTTGGTCGGGTTGAGCAAATGTGCAAAAGATTTAGGCTTTGATACACAACCTGTCCGAGTTGACCGTGAGGGTTTTTCAAGCAAGTTTAGTTTGCCTTGTATTGCAAATATAATTACAAAAGAGGGTTTAACACACTTTGTTGTTATATTTAAAATAACGAATAAATATGTTGTAATCGGCGACCCGGCAAAAGATTTTATAAGAATTACAATAGACGAATTTTACAAAGAATTTACAGGCGTATTATTACTTTTAATACCAAATAGTAATTTTAATTTAGAAAAAGACTATACACACAATCTTTATTCAAGATTTATAAAATTACTTACTCCACATAAGAAACTCTTTATTTATTCTGTAATTGCTTCAATAATTCTTACAGTTTTAGGGATAGTATCTTCGTTATTTAATAAGATTATAATGGATGAAATATTACCCTATAAACTGAAAAATACATTATTACTCATTGTTATAGTATTTGTAGCTATTACCTTTATTCAAGCTTTGGTTGGATTTATACGTCAATGGATACTATTGTATTTATCACAAAAAATTGATATCCCATTACTTTTAGGTTATTTTGAACATATATATAAACTTCCTATGAAGTTTTTTTCTACAAGAAAAACAGGCGATATTATCACTCGATTTTCCGATGCTTTTACTATAAAAGATGTTTTTACAAGTATAGCTTTAACTGTTGTTATGGATATATCTATGGCAATAGTTACAGGCATTATACTTTGGAAAATGAATATAAGTTTGTTCGGTATAATTTTAATAATAACCATTGTTAATATTATGCTTGTTTTCATATTTAAGCAACCATATAAGAAAATAAATCAAGAACAAATGCAACAAACCTCAGTTCTTAATTCACAGATAATTGAAGGCTTACGGGCAGTTGAAACAATAAAAGGCAATGCAAATGAAAAATCAGAACTTGAAAATATTGAAAAAGAATATATTCGTTCATTAAGAATTTCGCTTAAAGAAGGTATGCTCTCAAATGTTCAAAGCAGTATTTCAAATGTAATTAAGTCGGCAGGAAATATGTTTTTAATGTATTTCGGTATAATGCAAGTTATTAATGTTAATCTTACACTTGGTTCACTTATGGCTTTTCTTACAATGGCAGGATTTTTTATGGAACCTGTAAACAGACTTGTAGGATTACAACTACAATTACAAGAAGCTAATATTTCGATGCAAAGATTAACTGAAATATTAGACTACGAAACTGAACAAAACGATGAAAACAAAACGGTTTTATCTGAGATTACAGGTGATATTAATATTAAAAATATTACTTTCAGATATGGAAACAGAAAACCCGTTTTTAATAATTTATCGTTTACGATTCCGAAAGGGAAAAAAGTAGCGTTAGTCGGTTCAAGTGGTAGCGGAAAATCAACTTTGGCTAAACTTATACTTAAATATTACGAACCCGAAAACGGAAATATTCTTATTGATGACATTGATATTAATGATTATAGTAATGATTCTATACGTCAAATGATTTCATATGTTCCTCAATCGATTGAATTGTTTTCCCAAAGTATATATGACAATATACGAATAACTAAATCAAACGCAACTCTTGATGAAGTCAAAGAAGCAGCTAAAAAAGCAAATGCACACGATTTTATACAAAAACTGCCGTTGCAGTATCAAACATATCTTGAAGAAGCAGGTGCAGGACTTTCGGGAGGGGAAAAACAACGTATTGCAATTGCAAGGGCTTTTTTGAAAAATAGTGATTTTTATATTCTTGATGAATCGACCAGTAGTTTGGATTTTTCAACCGAAAATGTAATTTTTGATATGATCTATAATAAATTAAATACAAAAACTATGCTTATAATTGCCCACAGACTTGCTACTATTAAGAATTGTGATGTTATAATTGTTCTTGATAATGGGGAAATTATCGAACGTGGGACACACGAAGAATTGCTTGAAAAGCAAGGTCAATATTATAACTTATGGGAGTTACAACAAGGGAATTTTATATCAAAGAAAATTGAAGATACGAATGTATCTAACTATGTTGAACCGGATGATAATGAACTATCATATTTTTGATTAATAACAGATTTACAAAAAAATTATTGTAAAATAGGTTCAATCTATATTAAAAATGGAGAAATTATGAATAAGCTTATATTTAATGAAAGCAAAAGTTTACGCTTAACTAATGCACTCTTCTATAAAATAAATATCCAAGAGGATAATATTGATTTAGTAGCTTTGAAAATGGAGAATTATATAAAATCTAAAGGGGTTACTCCGGTAGGACCTTTAATTCAACATACAACTGTTACGCATAATGCAAACGGACAACAGGAAATTTCTTTAGATTTTATAAGACAATGTAATAATTTTATAGATAATATTGAAATGCCATATCAAATGGAATCAGTTGTTAGAATTAAAGATTGTTTGTATGTAAGATATATAGGAGAAGAAGCAAAATTAAAAGTTGGTTATGAAAAAATATCTGTGGAAGCCTTTGAAAAAGGAATTGAAATAACAGGGGATAGTTATACTATTTTTGTCGATAAGCAAGATGACATTCTTACCGCTGATATATTTGTGGAGAAAAAACTATGACTCTACAGTCGAAAACACTTGATGAACTTAAAGACAGCCGTTTGCTTTACAGTAAGAAAATACCTGCATTTGGTTATATGATTATTCTTGTTGTTTTGGCTTTACTCATAGGCGTTTTGATTTGGAGTATTTTAACGCCTAAGCCTTATGTTGTAAAAGCAAATGGAGTAGTTGAGAGCGAAAACAAAAATTACATTATGTCCGCATATTCGGGAGAAATTAGTAAAATTAATATTGAAAACGGGTCGTATGCCAAAAACGGAGAAACATTACTGGTAATAAAAAACACAGACCTTGAATTACAAAAAATACAAATCAGCAGTAGACTCCGTTTATATGAAAAACAAGTATCTAATTTTGAATTATTAGAAAAATCTATAAAAGAAAATAAAAATTATTTTGATTACGGTAATTCAGAAGAAATATATTACTATAATCAATTTGAAGCCTACAAAAGCCAAATCGCTCAAAATACTATTGATATATCCTCATATGAAGATTATGGTTATTCTGATATGCAAATTGAAAATGAGATAACTAAAAATCAAAACCAAATAACAGAGATTTATTATTCAATGTTGTCTTCAATTGCAGATAAAATTATGTCTGCTCAATCAGAAATTGAAGCGTTGAAAGCACAAGAAAAAGCTATTGAAGATGGACTTTCTGAATATAACATAAAAGCTAATGCTACGGGCATTGTTTATATGTCCAATGAATATAAAGTAGGAATGGTAGTTCAAGCAGGTACTGCAATAGGAAGCATATCTCAAGTTAATGACAAAAATAAAATTATCATATATCTTAATGTTAATGATGTACCAAGAGTTGAAATAGGCAATGAGGTCAACATTGCAGTATCGGGATTAATTGAATCAACATATGGCACAATTAGTGGAGAATTAGTGAATATTGACACCGATGTTACAACTTCTCAATCAGAAAATCAGCCAAGTTATTTTAAAGCAACAATAATGCCCAAACAAGACTATCTTATCAGTAAATCCGGCAGAAAATATAATTTAACCAACGGAACAATGATAGAATCAAGGATAATATATGACGAGATTACTTATTTCGAGTATTTTTTAGAATCAATCGGATTACTTTCGAGGTGAAGATGTGAAAATTCTCAAATTATTAGTTATCTTCCTTATACCTATTTTTATATTATATCAATCTATAAGTGTTAGTGCTGAAAATATTGATACTAATATTGGCAACGAGGTTGTGTATGCAACAGATATAGATTTAGGTGATTATCAAAAAGAAATGTATGTCGGAGATACTCAACTTTTAAATTGTACGGTATTACCATTAGACAGTACTGAGCAAAGCATTGCTTATGAATCAACAGAAGAAAGTATCGCTACTGTTAATATGCTTGGAAGAATTACAGCAATTTCAGAAGGAATAACCTATATAAATGTTTATGTCGGAAATGTTGAAAAAAGTTTAATGTTAGAAATAAAAAACTATCCCTCCAATTCAGAACCAATAAAGGAAACAATTTTTGCAACAGATATAGATTTAGGTGATTTCCAAAATAAAATGTATGTTGGAACTACACAATTATTATATTGTACAGTTTTGCCGTTAAATAGTACGGAACAAGGAATTTTATATGAATCTAATAATGAAAATGTTGCAACTGTAAATGTTATCGGAAGAATTACCGCAAATTCAGCAGGAAAAACGACAATTACTATCAGCGTAGGGAGTATTAAAAAAACTTTGTTATTAGAAGTAAAAAATCCTCCCGAAGAGGAAAACTCAGCAGTAACTGATATTGAGATTTCTAATTTTAAAGATACAATTGCAGTTAAAGAAGAGATAGATATTTCTGCTAACGTTTTACCTAAAAATGCAACCGACCAATACATTGAATATATATCCGAAAATTCTAAAATAGTAACTGTCAATTCAAATGGGCATATTAAAGGAATTTCAGAAGGAACAACAAATATTATTTGTAAAACAAAAGAATACCAAAAATCTTTTAAAATAACAGTAAAAAAACCAACAGATAGAATTAATATAAATGAAACATATATTTTAATGCAAGTTGGTGATAATTTTCAGTTAGATGTAACTATCTCGCCAAAAGAAGCAGATCAGACTATAACTTTTAAATCCACAAACAACGAGGTTTTGACGGTTACAAAAAATGGTTTTATCGAAACTATCAAACCGGGGAATACTTCTGTAATAGTGTCATCGTGGGATTTAAGTGTTGTTGTTAATGTTATTGTGAATCCTGTTGATGATGAAATTATTCCTACTAATTCAAATGATAATGATGTTCCTGCAATAGAGCAAAACAATATTATTAATGAAATAAAATCACTTGATAATAATGGCTTTTATTCTTTAAACGGAAATGATTTACCGATTTTAACAGAAAGTATTTTTGAACAATTATTTAATACAAAAAAAACCTTGACCATAGTTTATGATGATTATTCTCTCATAATTTATGGCGAAAATGTTAAAAACATATCGAATTCTTTAGATACAGCTATTAATTTTGATATCAAAGGAAAAAGTATTGTATTTAATATAAATAACGGCAATCCATTACCGGGAAGTTTACGATTGCAATTAAAAAACTCTTCTCAGTATAAATATATTTATTTATATAATGAAAATACTGATAAATATGAAAAATTAAATGGTGTTGATAACGATACTTTTATAATTGACTATGCCGGCAAGTACAAAATTTCTACAGAAAAATTAAAAACTTTTTCAATTAATTGGTATATAGTGATTATTGTTGTAATTATTATGATGATAATATTTGCTATTTATGTATTTTTAAACAGAAAATATTGGTTTTGGTGACATAGGTAAAAGAATGAAGAAAATTTATATTTCATCAAATGAATTAGAGGCGTTCGGAGAATTCAGAAAGATACTAAAGAAATACAAAAGAATTTATAATTTTTCTTTGGTTGTGGATTTAGCTGTATGGATTTATTTCACATACAGCGGAATTTTAGATGCGTTTTTTCAAGAATACTTCTTTCTTATGATAAGCCCAATATTTCTTGTTAAATTACTTTTGAGATTTTTTTGCAATAATAAAATCACGAATATTTTAAGCATCGTAATAGCTGTAATCATAAGCAGCTTATTGTTAATTGAGTATGATTTTTTATCATTTTTGATTGGGTGCGGTCCGATATTTGGTTGTTTTATTTACTTTAATGTTAAATTACTCCACGGAGAAAAAATAAATGAAGTCTTAAAAAACGTTTATGGATATTCTCATTTTAATGAATTAATTATTCTTAATGAAATGAAAGATGAGGATATCTATAATCTTGTAAAAGAAGATATTGAAATTGCTTTATCAAATAGTCTTATAAAAAAAGAAATAATTTCAAACAATTTATCAGCATTCAAAAGAATAATTTATATCTCAAATATAATTGTTTTTACTGTTTTTTTATTTGGTATAGGTTTATTCAGTTACGGCAGTTATATAGAAAACAGCATAGAGAAAGCAAAGGATTTTACCCCGGAAAATATAAAACTTACTGCGTATGTTAAGGGCGAAATTGATAACATTTTGGTCTGTGCGGTAGAAGGACACTCGTACTGGATACTTTATCAAGGAAAATATGTGTATGTTAATGTCCCTGAAAAAATCAATGAACCTTTTTCTCTGTGGACTGCCGAAGACTCAACTTATAATATCCCAGTAAATTTTATCGGAAAAATAATAAAATTCAAGCCGGATGAAGTAAATAGCCTCGCATTAAAAAAGCAATTACCAGATGAAATTAACACTTATGATATAAACGATTATTTTGTAATTCAAGTTTTAACAGGTACTGAGTATGAAATTTTTATTAATATATCTGAAATTTGCATTTATATAGCAATTGCTTATGTTCTGTTGTTGTTAATAGCAACAATAATCATAAAAGTATTTGGGAAGTGTAATTATAGTCAATATTAGGAGGAAAGTTATGATAAAAAATCTATCAGTAGAAGAAATGCAAGAAATAAACGGCGGAGCAACAGTTTATTCCCTACCTTGTCCTTATTGCGGTGAGTCTTTTCCAAGAAGTTGTTTAACCACACTTCCATTTGATCCGACATATATAACGGCAAAAGGATTGGCAGCAATTGATCTTAGAACACATATTTATGATTGCGCTCTATTATATGTATAAATAAATAAATAATAAATAATTAATAGACTATAATTACATTATACCAAATACCTAATATTAAAATCCATACGTTAGGGAGAAATATATGCCCAAATCCCGAATATTACACGTTCAAAAATATCTTGAAGAGTATACGGACGAGGAACATCAAGTTACGCTTGCGGATATTTCGGAATATTTGAAAAATCAAGGAATTGAGTCAAGTCCGAAAACGCTTTTAAGGGACATTGAAGAACTTGAAGAAATCGGTGTTGACATCGTTTGCAACAAGGGAAAACCGCATAAATTTTTTATCGGGATAAGAAATTTTGAACTTGCGGAGATAAAACTTTTAATTGATACGGTGAAATCTGCAAGATTTATTCCGACAAATCGACAGAAAAATCTTATCGA
>JAISIJ010000376.1 GCA_031262245.1 Oscillospiraceae bacterium
AATTGCAAAAAATCAGAGATGCGGGGATACATTTTGAGTACTTGCCCATAGCCGAAGATACAATGTTTAATCGTTTCTTTTGGTCGGTAACAGAAAAAGCGGGAATAATCGGAAGTAAACACGGTTGTTATTTTCTTCCCCCGAAAAGAAAGGACAGTTTATCCGCAACTTCTGATAAATCCAATCTACCGGCACAGATTATTCATACTGTTTTGAAAGCCGCAATAGAGTTTGAAAAGAAAAATGTTACTACAGACAAAAAATTAATAAGAATTGTTAATATTTTCATAAATTCATATATTTACGATAAAATGGAAATATTAACAGACGAATGGTGTAAACAATTTGCAAAAACAGAGTATATAGACTTTTTAGAAAGACTTTTAGTTCCTAATCCTCAATGGGTAAAAGAGAATACCTTAACATTTATTGACAGAGTGGTTGAATGTTTTGACAGATAATTTTATTTACGGAATTATTGCTACAATTATAATTTCATATCTGCTTGGGAGCATTAATTCTTCTATTGTTGTATGCAGAGTTTTTAAAGGGACGGATATCAGAACGGTGGGTTCAAAAAATGCAGGACTTACCAATACTATTCGTTGTTTCGGTAAGGGTTTGGGTTTGCTTACTCTTATTGGGGATTTAGCTAAAGGTGTTGTTGCGGTTTTAATCTCAAAAGCACTTTTTGCTTATTTTGATATGGGTCTTGACGGATTGAAGATAGTTGAAAATCCTCCTGAAAACGGTACTGTTTTTGTCGGATATATTGCTGGATTTTTTGCAATAATCGGGCATATTCTCCCTGTGTATTACGGATTTAAAGGCGGCAAGGGAGTACTTACTGCATCTTCGATACTCCTTGTTGTGGATATCCGTACTTTTGCTATTATCATTCCTTTTTTTCTGATTGTTTCTTTTGCAACAAGATATGTTTCAATAGGTTCAATTACTGCCGCTGTTTTTTATCCCATTCTCACTTTTGCAGTACAATATTATTGGCGAGATTTTACTTTTACTGCGGCAATGTTAGATACAATTTTGGTTGTTTTTACAAGTGCTTTGTTGATTTATATGCACAGGGGAAATATAAAACGGTTGAAACAGGGTACTGAAAATAAAATTAAATTGAAAAAGGCTTAGTATTTAAGAATATATACAGGTTTGGGGTTAAAAATATACTAATCAGGTACTTACTCACAAAAATTAAATTAAAAGAGAGAAATAATGAATATTGTTGTATTGGGTGCCGGTTCATTCGGATTAGCAATGGCGATTATGGCAGGAAAATTCGGTCATAATGTTACTGTTTGGACGCCTTTTGAGGAAGAACTCGGGGAGATAATGACTTATCGGGAACATCGCAAAAAATTGCCGAATATAAAAATTCCCGATTATGTGAAGTTTTCCAGTGGTTTGGAATGTTGTGATGATGCAGATATTGTTATCTTCGGTGTTCCCTCAAATGTTACAAGACAAGTAGCAAGAGAGGCAAAGATGTATATTTCAAAATCTTCTATTATTGTTAATACCAGTAAAGGTATTGAGGCAAATTCTTTGAAAAGAATGAGCGAAGTGATTTTTGAAGAGTTGGAATTTCCTGTTGTTGTGCTTTCAGGTCCCTCTCACGCTGAAGAAGTTGCAAAAGGAATGGCTACAAGTGTAGTTGTTTCTTGTGCAGATAATGCTGTTGCAAAGACCGCACAAGCCGCTCTTAACAATAAAGAATTCCGCGTTTATCGTAATCACGATGTTATCGGTTGCGAATTAGGCGGAGCGTTTAAAAATATCATTGCTTTGGGTGTGGGAATTTGCGATGGTTTAGGATTGGGCGATAATACCAAAGCCGCACTCATTACCAGAGGTATTGCAGAGATAGCACGTCTTGGTTTTGCAATGGGTGCTAAACACGAAACTTTTGCAGGGCTTACGGGAATAGGTGATTTGAACGTTACCTGTTATTCTATGCACAGTCGTAACAGACGTGCGGGAATTTTAATAGGTTCGGGTTCAACACCGTTAGAGGCTGTTGAAAAAATAGGTACTGTTGAGGGCTTTAACTGTTGTAAGTCTGCGTTGGGTTTAATTGAGAAATATAATGTTTCAATGCCCATAACCCAACAAATATATGATATTCTTTTTAATAATAAATCTCCTCGCCAATGTTTGGAAGCACTTATGTCAAGACCGTCAACAGATAATGAGGCTGAATATCTCAGCGTTTACAAATAAAATAAAAGGGTAATTAATGTTTAGTAATTTAGATATCTATGCACTGATGATACACTTGTTGGTAATGTTTTTGGCTTTTCCCATACACGAGTGTGCCCACGCTTTTGTGGCAATGAAATTAGGCGATAATACGGCTAAATATCAAGGTAGAGTAACACTTAATCCTATTTCACATTTAAGTGTATTAGGCTCGGTTATGATGATATTGGTAGGGTTCGGGTGGGCAAAGCCCGTGCCTGTTAACCCTCTGAATTTTACTCATAAAATATCAAGAAAAACAGGAATGGCTTTAACTGCTCTTGCAGGACCTGTTTCAAACCTTTTATTGGCTTTTGTTTTTGTTATTATTTTTAAGTTGTTGCCTTATAACGTTAACCCTAATTTAGCAGTTATTATTCTCCAGATAGTTCTTCTTAATTTAGGACTTGCAATATTTAACTTAATCCCCTGCCCTCCTCTTGATGGTTCAAGAATATTGCTTTTGATACTGAACGAAAGACAGTATTTTAATCTTATGAGATATGAAATGTTTTTCTTTATGGGAATAATGTTTTTATTTAGTTTCGGGTTGTCTTTGGGATTTATTGATTTTATAGAATATAAAATCTTAGGTGTATTTGATTTTCTTACAGGTTGGGTTGATATGATTGCCAAGGCAATTTACTGATTATGATAGATTTTAAATTAGAGCAGTTTACAGGCCCTTTGGATTTGTTATTGTCTTTGATTTCTAAGCATAAATTAAATATTCTTGATATTCAAATCAGTATTTTACTTGAACAATATCTTGAATATTTGGAACAATTACAGCAACTTGACTATGAAGATATAGGCAATTTTCTTGAAATGGCATCAAGGTTGATTTATATTAAGACTATTTCTCTGTTGCCGAAAAGTGAAGAGGCAAAAGAGGAAAAGAAACGTCTTTCAAGGGAATTAGTTGAATATGCAGAGGTTAAGCGTATTGCGGCATTGCTTAAAGAGATTTATACCGATGACATATTCTCTCGTGAAAGTGTTAAGATTGATTTTCCGAAATCATATACCAGAATACA
>JAISIJ010000380.1 GCA_031262245.1 Oscillospiraceae bacterium
AATAAAAGCATATCGGAGGTAAAAAATGAAAGAACAAGATACAGTAAGATTATTGAGAGAATGTGATGCGGGAATCAAAATGGGAATAGAATCCATTGATGATATTCTGCCGAAAGTAAAGGACGAAACTTTCAAAGATATTCTCACTGAAAATCGTAAGAAACATATCGAATTAAAAGAAAAAATCAAGGATGCACTTTCGGATTTTCAAGATGACGGCAAAGAACCGCCGCTTTTTGCACAGATAATGTCGCAGTTTAAAACAAGCTTTAAAACGGCGATAAATCCAACAGATAATGCAATTGCAAACTTGATAACAGACGGCGGTAATATGGGTATAAAATCTTTAAACCGCTATTTAAACGAATACCAAGCCGCTGACGAAAATTCAAAAGGTATCACAAAGAAACTTATTGCTGTTGAAGAGCGATTGGTTGCGGACACAAAAGAGTTTTTGTAGAGAAATAATATTAATTCGCAATTAAAACCCCACGAAATGTTTTAAATTTCGCGGGGTTTATTTAGTTTTAAATCGGAAAGAGCTGAAAGAATTTGAAATTAATCATAATTATCCAGCTGAAATGCTACTATTCTTCAACATAAATATAAGTGAATTTGTCGCCTGTTTCGGGATTTTTACCCCAAAGAAGAGTATTCTCGTCAACAAGATAAGTTAAGGCAGAGCCGCCGACTTTGTTTTCATTATTCATAAAAACACAAACCCTGTCCTGCATTCCGTGTAAGGTAGAGATTGTCGGATAAAATTTATTCTCATACCAATCAACCTGTTCTTGGAAACTTTGACTGTTATGGTCAGCATCTTCCAAATTTGTTTCCGCCATTGCAACATAGTCCGCATTTTTCAGTTGTATCGACCCATCATCAAGCACTTCATAGTATTGTTTACTTGTATCACCGTCAAGATAATATCTGCCGACAGTTAAGGTGGGTTCAACATATCCGTTCAGCCCGTTTTCAGGTGTCCAGTGTACACAGTCCGAATGATAGTCAGCTTCATCAGTTGCTAAATTCATATAGCCGCCGTCTTGCACTTTTGAATAATCTGCAATAGCGTAAATTCCGACTGCAGTAAGAACCGAAGTTAAAACAGCACCGATAACAATATATTTTAATACTTTTTTCATTTTATCTCACCTCATTTATAATAATTAAATTCATGACCATTTTCTTCTATTTGATATCCGTCAATATTCGCCAAAGGAGTCCAAATAATGTTAAATCCGGAAAGCAAATATTCGTCTACATTACTATGCATTTCATAGTTACTGCCGTATCCGGTTAATTCCCTGTAACTGCTAAAATGAGCAATTAGACCGGTTTCCCCGCTGATATTAATTGTAACAGCATCAGGTATACCTCGAAAAAAACCGAGGTCATCATCAGAAGGAACTCTGTAAAACATACAGTCTGATGCTTGTGACGCAATTGTAATAAAAGCATTTGAGTCATCGGTAGACCAGTATGTTCCGCGATAGGCAGCACTTCCTATTACAGCGAATGAACTTATTGCCGTTGACACAGCTAATGAAACTGCGACAGTAATTACGAGAGGACAAAATTTAAGTTTTTTTAATATCTTTCTCATCCTAATACTCCTTTAATTTTAATTCCATTTATCCACGTGGACGATTATTTAAGATATCTTACTGTTAAGATACCATATTATATTACAATTGTCAACATTTATTTACCAACAAATAAAAATTTATTGAAATTAGACAAAATATTCCGATTTTTTTGTATAATATTACTTTTTAAAAATTTTTAAGAAAATATTATAAAAGTATTTTTCCGCAAAGCAAAATTTACTTTTACATCTTACCGTTAATGAAAATCAAAGCTACCAAAAAACTTATTAATTGTATGCTTAACGCTATTAAAATGAAAATTAGTGCAGATTCAAAATCGAAAATAATGCAAATGAGTTCCAATATTATAAGTGCAAAAAGAGTGATATTAAAAGCGATATATCCCGCTTTTTCACGAACGGTTACATTTCTTTCATCGTCAACGTTTTTGTATTTAGGCGATTTCAGTATAAAACAAGCAATACCGCAACCGATACTTCCTCCGATAAAAGCACCGCCAAATTTGCCGAATATCGTAGTAAATTCCTTATTAGATTCGTGAATTATTGCCATTATTCCCCCAGCTATAAGGATTACACCGAGTATAATAAAAAAGCAATATTTTGTTTTATTTTTCATTGTTATTCTCCTCATAAATAAAAATTTCCTCTATGCTGCGTCCGAACAATTTTGAAATCTTAAAAGACAGCAAAATAGACGGGTTATAGCGGCTGTTCTCCAAAGAACTGTCCGTTTGCCTTGAAACCTCTAATTTTTCGGCAAGCTCATCCTGAGTCATTCCGAACTCTTTTCTCAATTGTTCAATAATGTTTTTCATTTCACACCTTATTTTCTGTTTTAGATGTTTGTAACGTAAAGCTCGCTTTACGTCAAGAGTTATGGCAATATGTTGCGAATCATAATCTTACACTCCGCCCTTTTTATATTTTCTAATGTCTTAAAAACGTAAAGCTCGCTTTACGTCAAGAGTTATGGCAGTATGTTGCGAATCATAATCTTACACTCCGCTCTTTTATATTTCTAAGATTGTTTTCGGCAACGTAAAGTTTACTTTACATTCATATTATATATCGGTTTTCAGATTTTGCAATAGTTTTTATGTGAAATTTTGATGAAATATTTTTCACAAGATTTTCACAATAGGCTTAAAACAGCAAAGCAACTACTTTTTACATAATACACCATAGAGATATTTTTAATATAGTACAAAATTCGTATTGACAAATCTAAAAAAAGTGTGTATAATGATGATTATTCTGACAAAAAACATTGTAAAACGTTTTGTTTTGCAAATATAGTCATTCAATTTTTTATTAATAAAAACGGAATGACTATCACCGCCGAAAATCGGCGGGGCGACGGCGTTAGCCGGCGAGCGTTGACATTGAATTCATTTCAATGTCAACAAGATTTACTATAATATTTACGAAAAGAGGGGTCTTACTTGAGAATACGATTAAAACCGGTGGTTGCTGTTATGGCAAGCGTATTGGTACTGGGTGCATCAGGGCTTGCAAGCGGCATTTCCTTGAAGTCGTCTTATAATCAGTCTATTGAAGCAGGCGAAGCGGAAATTCAGTTACAGCTTGATTCGTTCAGCAATTCTGTCAATGAGGTTCTGGATAGTTTTAGGAATCAAATGCAGATTGCGGCAATGAACGGAGCGGGTTATGACGAAACAAAATCCATTGATGACCGAAAAGCCGTTTTAGCTGAAATGGCAAAACATTCTGAACTCCTTGATTTTTCCATAGCGGACGAGAATGGCACTACTTATTCCAATACGGATATTCACGAACGTGAGTATTTTATTGAGGCTATGAAAGGTACAACTTACGTTTCCGCACCTGTTATAAGAAAAACCAATAACTCTGTTGTTATTATGACAGCAACTGCTCTCCCGGACGATAAAGGTGCTATTTATTCGGGTATTGACTATGAAAGTTTCTCTGAAAAAATCGTTGTTGATGCTTTTAAAGACGGTTTCTCTTTTATTCTTGACGCAAACGGTCAACTTGTCGCTTACCCCGAAATTGATGAAGTTAAAAAAATAATGACAATCAGCGACCTTGCGGCTGAAAATCCGAAAGAATTCGGCGGACTTAATGAAGTTGCACCGAAAATGATTGCGGGAAAAAGCGGGAATACAACTTTGCTTAGAAACGGCATCGAATATAACGTTTCCTATAAACCTCTCGGGAATATTGAGGGTTGGTCCATTGCAGTCGGTGTGTCAAAAGATGAGCAAATGACTATGTTTACCGACCTTGCGACTTCGCTTATTGTTGTTTTGATTATTTTGGCATTTATCGGTGTCGGTGCAGGATTGGCACTTGCAAGTATGTTGGGCGGTCCGGCAACATTAGTAAGTCAGCGACTCGCACTCCTTGCTAAGGGTGACTTGAAAACTCCTTTCCAACGCAGACATTCGCTTACTTCCGACTATACACTCCTTTTCGATTCAATGGCAGACACAATTATACTTCTTCAAGATTATGTTGCGGATATTGACCAAGTTCTTCATAATCTTGCGACTAAGAATTTGACAGCTAAAACATCTGTGACATATATCGGTGATTTTGCTCCTATCTATGATTCAATGCACGAAATTAAACTGAACTTGCGTGAGATTATTCAATCAATTGACGGCGTTGCGAAAGATATACTTGCCGGAGCAGAGGAAATGCTGATAACCGCCGATAACCTATCGAAAACCGCAATGGAAGAATCAAATAGTGCGGAAGTTCTCAACACGGGTATCGGCGAAATAGGAGAAAACCTCTTAACAACCTCCAAAGATACAAAATCGGCAACAGGTATAGTTAACAGTTCTGTTGAAATTGCTAACGACGGCAAAGAAAAAATGAAACAAATGCTCCGTTCAATAGAGGATATTTCCAACTCTTCACACGAGATTGGCAAAATCATCAAAACTATTGACGATATTGCGTTCCAGACAAATATTCTCGCTCTCAATGCCGCTGTTGAGGCTGCTCGTGCAGGTTCGGCAGGTAAAGGCTTTGCGGTGGTTGCTGAAGAAGTTCGTAATCTTGCCTCAAAATCCGCCGAAGCGGCGAAAGATACAACCGGGCTTATCAGCAATTCAATTGAATCGGTTGAGAAGGGTACGGGCATTGCCGGTGCGACTTCAGAGTCACTTGAAAAGATTGTTATCTCAATCGAACAGCTCAGCCGTCTTATCAATGAAATTTCGGAAGACACAATTTCACAGACATCTGAACTGGCAACTCTTGCGAAAAACACTACTCATTTGACTGATTCGGCACACGAAAACTCTGCTACTTCCGAGGAATGTGCCGCAACTACAAGGCAGTTTATGGAACAGGCGAAAAAGCTTGAGAGCATTATGGAAGAGTTTACGCTGTAAAGTTCATTATAATAGTCTTTCAATGCTAATATTTGCGGTTTCGCAAAAAAAAGATTTTTTTCAGAAAAAATCTCCCTAATAAAAACATTTTAAAATGTTTTTAATTGTGAGTTATTATAGCAGTTTGATTTAAAGTTGACAAGTCAACTTTCGACCGCCTGTGGCGGTCGCCACCGCTAAGGCGGTGGAATCACTGCTGTATACGCAACTTCGGCGGCTTTGCCGCCGGCAAACTTCGTTTGCTGATATAGTTTGACAATATCAAACTATATTCAAGTTGCTATATTAAACCTTGCACAAATTTCAACTAAAAAAGGGGCAAGGGGGTGTTGCCCCTTTGCCTCTGAAAAGCGGACTCTTTCCTAAGCTAAAATCACAATAAAGTATCTCATAAAATGCAAAGTTTAATTGGGTATATCAATAGTATTATTTTAAGTTTTTTATGAAAAAACGTACTTTTGTTACAATACTTGCATTAAAAGTGATTGAAATAAAAATAGAAAATTTAGAAAATTATTGACCGGTACGCATAAATAATGTATAATATAATATGTGTCCAAAAATAATTTGCTGAGAGTAAATATTGTGTATGTGTCAGGTCGTTTGGAATGTGCTTGATTTTGTTAAAAAACTAAGTAATTTTTTTAATAAATAAAAGAGGAAATATGAAAAAAATATTAGTAACAGGAGGAGCCGGATTTATCGGCAGTCATACTTGCGTTGAGCTGATTAATGCGAGATATGAACCTGTGGTTATAGATAATTTTTGCAATTGCAGCCCCGAAAATATCAAAGGTATTGAGAAAATTACCGGCAAAAAGCTGATAGTTTATGAGCGTGATGTCAGAGATAATATTGATGATATTTTTGAAAAAGAAAATATTTCTGCAGTAATACACTTTGCCGGACTTAAAGCAGTAGGCGAAAGTTGTGAACAGCCTGTAAGATACTTTAAAAATAATATCGACAGCATAATTAACCTCATTGAAAGTATGGATAAAGCAAACGTTAAGAGTTTGCTTTTCTCGTCCTCAGCGACAGTTTACGGCGAAAATAATCCAATTCCTTTCAAGGAAGGCTTTCCTCTTTCCACAACCAATCCTTACGGAACGACTAAACTTATAGGCGAAAAACTTATCGAAGATGCTTGCAAATATTTAAATTTTAAAGCTTGTAATTTGCGTTATTATAATCCGATAAACTCACACGAGAGCGGATTATTGCCCGAAAAGCCTTTGGGCATACCTACTAATATTTTCCCGATTATTGAACAATGTGTTGAAAACGATACCATTCTTACAATTTTCGGAAATGACTACGATACCCCCGACGGCACTTGTGTTCGCGATTTTATCAATGTTGTTGACCTTGCTAACGGTCACGTTAAAGCGATTGAATTTCTCGAAACAATCCAAAACGGTATTTGCGAGGTAATAAACCTCGGAACCGGTAAGGGTATGAGCGTTATCGAATTAATTAAGGCATTTGAACAAAAGAAAAATTGCAAAGTTAAATATCAGTTCGGCGAACGCCGTGTAGGAGATATAGCGGCTATGCTCGCCGATGTTTCCAAGGCAAAAAAATTGCTTAATTGGCAAACGGAGAGAACACCTGTTTAATTTTTGAGGTCTGCACATAAACTATTCTATATAGTGTTTATATAATCATTTGACAAACGATAAAGCCTATGCCTTAAAAGCATAGGCTTTTTTATAATTTTGCATTTGAAAATCAGCAAGATTAACTTCTCCAAATTACTTAATTGTTATAATTTTCAATCATCCGGTGTCATATTTTATGCTTCTGTTAATTCTTTTTGTGTTAAAATTTTAGAGTGGTATGTTTTAAAAATTCCGCTCGTAATTTGTTCATTTATTTTTTCAATACGAATTATTTTGAATTTAGTGACAATAATTTGTATGTTATCTTATTATTGATTTACGCTGTATAAAATGGCTAAACTTCTATAAAGTTCTCCAAAAAATCAGAATCTCTCGGAATATTTATAGCCACAGCACTCGGGTAAGGATTAGATTTACTGTAATCATTTACAAGTATTCTTTGACCGTGCATACACCCCATAAGCAGAAAATCGTATTTTATTCCGTTTTCTTCTAACGTTGTTTCCGTAATTTTACGGAACTCTTCTGTTCGTGATGTTGTAAGAATAATCTGATTGCCTTTGGCTTTGAGTGCTTTTATTACGTTTACATTTCTTTCAATAGGTTCTGTTTCACCCCAAATCGGAGAAAAATATTGTGCTGAATTATGAAAAATCACACCATCAATATCTATAAAATATACCTTGAATTGTTTTGTGTATTTTTTCCATTCATCTATGGTTCCCCAATCAAAATATGAAGCAACACTTTTAGGCATAAAAACTTCACCATTTTCTATCATATGGGAAATTACATTAGATAGATATAATTCTCCCGAGAAAGATTGTAATGCCAAATATGCTTTGCAAAACTCCTCCGGTGACTTAAAATAATACCCACCAACCGAAAATAAATTTGAAATAACCTTCTTTTCAATAAATTTAACTATTTTTCCGTCGGAATCAATTTGCATATAGCTTTTATTTGAAGGATTTATTACTGCTGAATTATTTAAATCAAAAGCACATATATAATTATACTCTTCATCACAAATATCTGTTGAGAAAAAATTATCACTATCCTTTACCAAAAATGATTCTGTAATATTCATTTGTTTTAGTGTGTTATAGACAGTTTCGGATTGGCTTTTCGTTGGTTCAGATAAAATACAAATAGCAGGCATAAATCCAAAACAACGTTCGATACCTTGAATGATGTTATACTTTTCTTCGTGTTCTTTTAATATTGTAATCACAATATCTTCTGGATTTATTGAGTTAATAAATCCACTTAAAGCTTCTTTTACCATAAGATTCCCATTAGGCGCATTTAGCATATATTTCGGACGCATATTAGGGAAACGACTGCTTTTCCCGGCACAGGGCACTATTATTTTCATAAAGTTTTTCCTTCCAAATATAAATTTATATATTTTACGATTTCTTTTTCAAGTATGATTTTTGTTTTTAACATAGGAGCATAAGGAATTATTCTCATTAAAGTTACGCCTAACAAAAAATAATGAATTTTTGCATATTCAGGATATTCTGCCTTAATCCAAATATCTAATGGTTTTCTTAAAAAATCATATTCTCCGCTATTCATTTTAGGTTCAATACCTTTTTTTATCCTTAGCCAATCCGCTTCGATTATTTGATATAGTTTTGCGATGTCGAGATAATAGTGAGGATAATAACAGTCTAAAAAATCTATAAGTCGTACTTCACCTTTATCAGAAATTAATATATTCTCAAGAGTAAAATCTCCGTGACAAAAGGTAGGATTTAAAATAGGTAAATTAGTTTCAAAAACCCTTTTTATCAACGTTTTCAAGCCGTCACTCAGATATGGAATAAGTGATTCTATTTTAAGATACATAGCTTGTCGAAAAGAACAATTTATCTTTTCAAATGGGAGATTTGATTTTGCAATTTGGATAAAATCCATAATCGCTGTAATCATATTATCGGAAAATTTACTTTTAGGAAGATGTGTTTCTTCACAATACTCCATATCTGTACAGTACAATCCGTTTTCAAAGTAAGTATCAATAATCTCCGGAGCAAGTAAAACAGATGATGAATTAATGGTGTTAAAGTATTTTTGCTTTTCTATTGAAGATTTTAACCTTGGATTATAGTCGATACTTGCCGAAATTTTTTTAACATAAGGCACTCCGGAACAATCGATGTTTTTCGTTATTTTACACCCGGAAAACCCGTGTAATTTAACATCAGAGTTTCCATTAATATCATTGGTATCTTTAATTAACATAATAAATCTTGGATATGACCTCCATAATTTCCGTAAATCTCTCAAAAAACATTTTTTAACATTTCCATTTGTATTAGCTTGAGTTGAGAATTTCAATACAAATGCTGTATAAATGATATTTACAGAACAAATTAATTTTTTTGTTATATAGATTATGATATTACTCTCAGTAATTCTTCTTTTGCTTTAATAAAATCTGCAACAGCTAACTGTACAATATTTTGAAAATCTGCAAAATTAGCAGTATCTACAACCGGATAATCTTTGAACCAGAGGGCGTAACTATTAGTAAAGTATTGAGTTTTGCTGAAAATTTCTTTACATAATTTCCATTTTGAAAAATCAGATTGAGGTATAGTCGGTCCGAATTCAAAATTTAACCTTACATTTTTTCCGACATATCTAAAATATGATGCAAAAATACTGTCAGAATTAATATCATCATTCATCCAATCCAAAGAAACCCCTATTTTTTTAATCTTAGGATGGTTTTTGATTGTAAGACTATGAACCCAAAATTCAATGTTACTTTTCACTGTGAAAAATTCAATATCATTATTTTTCTCGAATTCGGCATATAACGCAACAGCGAACAATTTTTTCTTATTGTCAACACTCTTTGTCAGTTGCTCACTGAATTTTCCGATTACACCGAAACTCAGCAATGTCTGTAGTAACATAAAGAACTTATTTTCTTCACACATTGACAGATTAGCTGATTCTAACATCTGCGAAATATCGGAATCAGGATTTGATTTTAGATTTTCACTTATATTAGTAAGCAGTAATAAAAAAGTGTCAGTTAATTCTCCGGTAGCAAAAAATGTTGCAGGAAAAATATCTTTTGCTGCTTTTGCATACTTAAACATCAGATAAAGCCTATCCTCAGTCGGAGCTTGCAAGCCGGTTTGAAGTAAATACCATTCGCCGATTTCAGAACGCCCGAATTTGAAAAGATATTCCGCACATTGTAGGTCAAATTTCAAGCCCTCAATATTTTTATAAACAAGTGAAAAATCTTTAATTAACTGCAAAAGCAGTACAAAATCGGAATTATTTATAAGACAATTTAAATCGCCTGATTGGGGATAATATTTGTCATTACATTCAATCTCTTCTAAGAATTTGTATAGTATATATGTGCGGTAATCAAATTCTTCGCGTTCCTGTTGTTTTTGCAAGAATAATTTACATTGAGTTAATAGTTCTGAGTGATAATTTATATCCGGATTTTTTCTTATTTCTGAATTTTCTATATCGGTATATTTAAAATCTCTCAAAATGTTGAGAAGAAGATTATTGTATTTTGTAATAGGATTTTCTTTTAATTGAAAATAATACCAATAAAACAATAATTTATACTCGCTTATTTTTGCGTTTATAAAAGAAGGCCAAGATACTGCTTTTTCAATTGCTGTATATGCCGTATCTTTTAAATTTTCCGGTAATTCACCTTTCAAATAATGTTTTACAAGAAGATAAGTTGTTTTAAATTGAGCAGAAACAGCACCGTGGATGAGCATAGTCCAATATGATTGAGTTGTTTTAAATAAGTCTATATTATATTCAATATCATTATAAAAATTTCCTTTTGGACGATTCAAGTATTCTAAAAAATCTATATCTATATCAGGAAAGAATTTTTGTGAGATTGTATTAAAATCATAGTTATTATTTGTTTTAATTATTGCGGAATGTTTAACAAAAGGTAAAGAGCGGTGCAACCACTGTTCGGGTTCAAGGTTTAATTTTTCTCGACCAAATATGCAACATTCATTATATTCCTCCTCGGTCATTCCTCCTGTAAATCCCTTAGATTTTATAATCCAAAATTCTTCTAAAAATTCCTCATATGCCCGTGTTTTTTTGACATTATTATTGTTGATTATACGTGTTACGGTTTCAGAACCGATAATAAATGTTGGAATACCTCCGAAATTTTGAATTAACAGTTCACGAAAAGACATATTGTCTTTAGAACTGTCTGCATTGAAAACAATTAAATTTGTGTTTATAAATGCAAACATAAGAGCTATAAAACGATTAAAAAATTTGGGAATAAAAAATTCAGAATCGGGAGTGTTTTTTGTATAATTAGCAAATTTAGATAACATAATCGGAACATTAATATACTTAGCGTAATCGTAAGCTATTTCATAGTTAAGCAAAAACTTATCATTAAAAAAATGAGATTCCACATTTCCGGCGATAGAACAAATATTCGACATTCTTGCAATAGAAAATCTTTCTATATCAAATTTATGACCGTAAAATATTAAATCACGTGGCATAATACCGTTCAAATAATTAAAATGGTGACACAGCATTCTATGGGAAAACACACTTTTAAAATTTCCTAACTCTGATATTGAGAAATCATAATCACCGCTCAAAAACGGTTCGAAAAGTGATAACTTAATAAACGTCTTGTCGGTTCTACACTTTAAAACATAACAACCATCAGGAACGTAAAGACAGCCTTTTCTAAGTTGTTCTTTTTGTAATGCTATACCATAATTTTGAAGAGTTCCTATTTGTTCTTTTGACGGCAAATCACTCTCAATTAACTTTATATCAAATTGAGAAAGTTCTTCTCGAATTCCGGGAATGTTTTCACATTCACCTTTCCAAGTCGATAAAATTACTCCTTCAAACAAGCCTCTGGAACGCATATCTGTAATTTTTGCGAGGGTAAGTTTAAGTTCAAAAGGGTTACGGAAATTTCCGCATATTACAGCCCAATTTCTCCTATTTTGCATATTTTATAATTCCTCTTTAGAGTTAATAGTACACAAATTAAAATAAAGTCCTTTGTCGGCATTTTCTACTGTTGATTTTCTGTACGTGATATTATATCTGCAATTACTTCGTCGTAAGTTATTCTGTATTTTTGTATTATTTCCGCAGTTTGAACACGAGTATGACAAGTATTGAGTTGTGTTGTATTATATTGTGTCGTATTATGTTGTATTGTGTTGTTCTTGATATTGTCCCAATTTTTTTTGAATAACTCTTGTATTTCAAAATGCAATCTCTCATAAGTAGTTTTTAATGTTTCTTTATTAATATCAAAAAAAACTTCTTTTTGGCATAATATTTCGCCTGTATCAAGACCTTTGTCAATTCTGTGGATAGTAACTCCTTTGGGGGTATCTTCAATAAAACTCCACAAATTTGGCTGTATACCTTTATTATACGGCAACAGTGAAATATGCAAATTAACAATATTATTCGGATGTAAATTTATAATATCTTCTTTGATTATATGAACATAATTATACGAAACAATAAAATCAAAGTCTTTGACAAATTCTACTGTCAATTTTTCAGAATAGAGAAATACATCTTCTCTTTCCGAGAGCCATTCATAAAGAGACTTTGTCGGTTCAAAATTATTTGTCAAAAATAATATCTTCATTAATCGGCTCACCTCTTTTATAGTTATTCATACTGTTTGTATTTAATAATTGCTCATAATATTTAGGTTTCATACCATATCCGGGGCGAATAATTTTAATATTGTCTTTTGTAAATTTATCGCCTGATTGAATATCGTCAACAGCAAAAATACTCCGTCTGAAAACCATACTGTCTTTCTCAATACCGGTTGCGGCATAATTGATTTCACCTAACGCAGAATACGCATTATTACAAGCCGTAATCATATCGGAAAATTCTTTTGGTTCCATTGAAAACTCGCTGTCGGGAGTTTTTATTTTTCTGTCCAAACAAAAATGTTTTTCAATTACCGTTGCACCCAAAGAAACAGCAACAACATCTGCAACATAACCCAAAGAATGGTCGGAAAATCCGATTTTACACCCGAAACGTTCTTTCATATCTGAAATAGTAAATAAATTCATATCATTAAAATGTGCAGGATATTCGCTTGTACATTTCAACAGGGTAATTTTATCTTTTGTTAAACCTTGTGAAATAACTGCTTCAATTGCTTCATCAATTTCTTTGGCAGTAGCCATACCGCAAGATAAAATCAACGGTTTTCCTGTTTGGGCAACATATTTTAACAACGGTATATGAACGAGTTCAAAGGAGGCAATTTTATATGCCGAAATTCCGATTTTTTCTAATTCATCTACACCTTTTTCGTCAAATGGTGTACACAAAAAATCTATTCCCGATTTATCACATTCTGTTTTAATAGGTTGCATCCATTCGTAAGGTGTCCCAGCTTTTTTATATAAATCATATAAGTTATAACCGTCCCATAAACCGCCTTTAATTTTAAAATAATCATTGTCACAATCAATCGTCATACTATCAGCGGTATATGTTTGGATTTTTAAACAAGAAACTCCCGATTCGGCGGCGGCGTGAACGATTTCTAATGCTCTGTCAAGACTTCCGCCGTGATTAGCTGACATTTCCGCAATGTAATACATAATTATAACACCTCATAAATAAGTTCATAAGCTTCTGCATATTTTACACCTATTATACCGCCTCTATACTCTGCAAGAGCCCTTATTTTTTCATTTGAACGCGGATGAGGTGTATCTCTCATTTCACTTTCGTAATGCGAAAGTGCTTTTAATTTAATTTCTAAATTTTCAGTAATATCAATAAATACATTAGGGGCAAAAGAATTTTTATGATATGGAAATTGCCATTCGGTTGCAGAGGGAGTTTCAAAAGAAAGAATTTTTTTAACATAACTTCCAGCCATAGGACGACAAGCCGTAATAACTGCTTGAAATGTAATTTTATGGTCTATGTTAAGGTCGTTGCAATGATGTGTTAATATCATATCAGGCTTGATTTTTTCAATGTGATTTTCAATTATTTTTATTATATCAAGCAAGTCAACATCATCCATTCTGTTATCCGGGAACTTCTCGAAATAAATTTCAGAATATCCAATAGTACTTGTTGCTTCTTTTGCATTATTGTGCAAAAGAATAATTTCTTTTTCTGATTCTTCATTTTCTTTTGTATGACGACTTGTAGCTCCTGTTGCTAAAATCAAACATTCGGCAACATCTTTTGAATCGGTCAGTCTGTTAATAAATCCTCCACAACCGAGAATTTCGTCATCCGGGTGTGCTGCTATCGTTAATATTTTCATATTTACTCCGTTATTTTTACATCGGCAATTATGCCGTCCGAAACAAGTTTGGCTCTGTTAAAGGTTAATTTATATTTACCGAATTTTATAAAAGCTTCAGGATAATCTTCTGCATCAAGCATACGAATTTGGTCATAAATTTGATTTAATGACATATTTTCGGTAATTTCGCTACTTTCAGGTTTTCTCCTGTTAAAAGTAGTTGCAACACCGATTTGAGGAACAGGTTGCGGATTATTTTTAATAATATACGGTATCATTTTATCGAAAATAATTTCAGATGCTCGCATATATATTTCTTCTGCAGAACCATATAAACTTAAATTTTCTTTAAAATAAACATCCCCGGTATCTATACCTTCATTGACTTTAATTGCCGAAATTTTTGTTTCGTATATTCCGGCAGAAATCAAATTCTGCAAAGGACTTCCGCCACGTCCGAATGGTAAATCAGTCATATGAAAAACTATACATTCAAAATTTTCATAGATATTTTTGGGAATAATGTAAGACCAATGTGGGAAAAACACGTATTTAGGTTTTATTTGAGTAAGTTTTTCAAAAGTGAGTTCTTCTTTTTTTGTTATTATATATTTATTCAAATAATCAAAATTCTCAGCATTAGTTTTATTCCAAGATTTAAGCGTTGCTATTACAATATTTTTCATATTCTTCTAAAATTCCTTTTGCAACTAATTCCGCACCGTTTTTATTTACGGTTTTAATGAGTTTGTTGTGCTCATTTTCACGTCTTTGGTAATTTTCGATTAATAAATCCACTTCTTTTTTTAATTGTGCGGGATTGAAATTATTCCAATCACCGCAAATTGTTCCGAGATTATTTTCTTTAATATATTTTGAAATAAGTTGCTGATTATCTGCCTGAACTACGGCAATAAACGGCAACCCTAAACTTGCCAGTTCATATACCATACTTC
>JAISIJ010000102.1 GCA_031262245.1 Oscillospiraceae bacterium
TGGGATTTTACGTTATTCGATATTCATCAACGGTGTTGATAGCCTCGGTGTCAACATCGCCAATGTTGAAATCCCTAATGTCAACAGAAGTTTTAAGGGAGGTTTGCATGAGTGAAAAAATAATAAATACACATGAAGTAGATAAAATTGTAAATGAATTTTTTGATGGCATATTTAATCCCTCGATCGACAACCAAAAAAAACTCGGAATTAAAAACATAGAAAAACAACAAGAAGTTGTCGAACAAATGATTCGTATTTTTTATGGTGACAAAAAAAAGGTTTACTACTATCTGAAATATATGGAGAGAGTTTTAGTAGAAATTCAAAGTGAAGAAGAAAAAGGTGTAAATAAATATGATATAATCCTTCTTGTTGCAAAGAAGGGGCTTATCGTGTTTCGAGCTTTCTTAAAATACGCCAAATATGCAGGCTGGATTAATAACGAAGAACTTTTCATGATTAATTCACGTACAATGTGTAATTATGATTTTAGAAAAATTGCTTTGTGGAGGAAAAAGAAAGAAATCAAAGATTTAAAAATTTTCATCTTTGATGATACGTTAAACCAAGGCAGAAATATTTTAAATATACTAAATGCTTTAAAAAACCGAGGAATATTATCTGACAATATTACATGTGCGTCCCCTACCATAAGCAATAAGACGTTAAAAGGTTATAAGGGGTCAGAGGGTTATGATGAACAGAAAGAAAAAGGAGAAAAAATTCACAGAATATTTGTCGACTTGGAAAAAATAGGTGTTAAGGAAAAAATAGTTAAAGAAGATAAAGTCGGGATTTATCACAGAAAAATAAAAAATAATTCCTGTGATGGATTTGTTCAAAAGCCATCAAATTGGGAATATGAGGCAGAATTATTTGTTCCGCAAATATTTGAAAATGAAGAAATTGAAAGCCGCTATACAGATTTCGGCAGAAAATTCGGCTTTGTCGATGAGAGCGAAATCGTTTCACGAGCATACCAGCTTAACCAGTTTGCTCACTATATGGGCAAACCCTATACTGCATACCTTGCACACGTTAAATCGACACTGACGGAAGACATTAAAAACAAAATAGATGAGTTAGGAAATAACGATGAGGTAATTGCTGCGTTCAAAAAAGATTATCCGATGTTTGAAGTCCGAGATGTGCGAATAAAGGTTTGCAGCACTATCGGAAAAAAATCAAAAATCATCATCCTTGATGTAGACACACACACGGGTGCATATACGGCTGTGCGTGTGTTTCAAGACCCAAACGGCGAAACTGTGTTCTTCCCTGCGGTGGTTCAGAAAACCTTTGATAAGGATGAGTTGAGAACCGAATACAAACGATTTTTTGACGGTGCAGAAAATAATCCGTTATTTAAAAAAGAATTAATTCATAATATTACAGATGAAGAATGGGAAAACGGGTTTGGGTATTTCAGAAAAGATGTTGAAGAAGAAGCCACAGAAGATGTTGAAAAAACAACTTCAAAACTTGTTGCATATAATACATCTGACGAAACCGGATGCACCAAAGATAATATTGGAGAAATATCATCAAATGGGAATTACAGACGATATAATTGTGAAACTGCTTATGCAAGGCTTAAAGCGGTCTATGAGTGTGCCGCAAGACGCTTGGCGAACCTCAAAAGCGGATTGGTTTTGTACGACTTTTTCCTTAAAATGAAAGACACCGGAGTTATTGGCGACGATTGTTTTAATGAATTGGTTGGAAAATTGTCAAAGTGCATGCTTAAACAGTTTGTGCAGAAATCTTACAAAACGAAAATAAAGACGATGACAGACTACCTTGCCGAAATATATAAAGACTTTAGAGGAAAATATCCTAACAAACGTTTCTGTGACCTTGTGAGAGCAGAAAAAAAGGAGGATAAAAAGGAGAAAAACTACATTAAAGATATATATCTGCATTGTGGGTTTAAATGTCACCCTCATGATGATGGTTCTTCGTATAAAGTGTTAAGAGAGATACTTGACGAGTATAATAATACGCCTTATCGTAAAATAAAAAACAGTAACAATATCAAAGACTATTACTATTTGATATTTTGCCAGCAGTTTGGGGCGTTTTTCAACAATTTAAAAAACAAAGACAAAACAGACCACAAACTTCCACCTCTTTCAACACATTATCTTATTAATATGATTGTTAACAAGGTTAATAAGGGCAGAGAATTAGAAGAATTAGATATTGAAAATTCGGAAGAAGATAAAGACATCTTAGTGTCTTGTATTTCGGCGTTGCTTTCGGTTTTTGAAGATGGTTTCGGTGGTAGCGTGGTCTATGCCGAGCCTTTGGGGAATTGCCCACAGAGCAGTAATTTTTACATGTACACATGTGTTCAGCATGGCGAAAACCCCATACAGGTGAACGAATTGTTTTTCAGCGATTTTCTGTGCCTGCATAGTTTGTTGGAGTATTCAATTAACGATATGTATATTTATTTAGGTAAAATAGACGATAGAATTGCCGAAGATTTAAGAAAAAGAGTTGTAAGATTGGTTAAAAAATTTGTTTCTAAATATTCAAAAGATAAAGAGAATAGGTATAAAGATTTTATTGAAGAAATAAACAAATTTGCTTTTTATATTGATTCTTCGTTCTCGCCTTGGAACAGCGGCAAGTATGAAAAATATGATATTTCACATGAAGAGAAAATTTACAGAAGTGAGATGTATGAAGAAGAATCACCCGAGTTCGAATTCAAATATAATATTGATGAAAATACTGACAAATTCATTAATGATATTTACGAAGTGAAAAGAAACATACGTTCTTATATAATTGAAAGGAAGATGAAGAATGCAGCATGAAAAAAATGAATCGACAGAAAAAACGGAAGAAATTAAAGAAATAGTTGGCTTAAAAGAAGATGGATTATCGGTTATTGAGCAAATATGTGGTAAAAAAGATATTTCTGAAGATTGTTTTGCAAGATATTATTTTTCTTATCAAGTTTTTGAATCTTTAATTTACCCTTTTGATATTAATTCTTTAAAGAGTTATAAAAAAGAAAATTTTGATAGTGTTCACAACGATAGAATTAACCGAGAGAATGCTGAGAAGAAAATTTTTGAAAATCGTAAAAATCGTAAAAATCGTAAAAATCGTGAAAATCGTGAAAATCGTGAAAATGTAATAGACAATTATTTGAATAATAATAATTCACCTTTTTTTAATTTATATGGAATTTATCGTTTTAATATGGAGCCGAAACTTAAAGGTGGTCCAAAAGAGGATTTTTTTGAGCAATTTGATATAAATTCAGAAATAACTCGAGATGAGCTAAGAGGAATAGTTAATATTGTAAAAAAATACACGGATGGAGATAAAGGTAAAATGGTACGGGAACCACGAAAATTAACAAATAAAAATTTCAAATATTTAATTGCTATAAAATTACTATATTCGTTTTTTGAATGCGAAGACATTACACATTCAAATAGTCTACATAAATATAAAATGAATTATCATGAAAAAGAAATTGCAGATTTTCTTTTAAATACTATTGATAAAAAAATAGAATCTATTTTAAAATCAAACTGTACTTTTTTACAAAAAAAATACAAAAATGAGGAAGAAATTATAAAATATTTTAATGAAATAATTGGCAATGAGATTCCTAATAATGAAATTCTTCCTAATGATGATAAAGAATTATTTAAAAAATGTTTAAATTCTATTTTTAAGTTCATAGAAGAAATTACTAAAAAAGAGAAATTAATAGATAAACTTCTTAAACCTTTTAAATTTATTAAAAAAATTCTCCACATATAAAGAATCAACCTAAACCACTTCAACCGTTTTACATAGTCCACAACATAAAAAACCGCCAATTAAGGCGGATTTTTTATTGTGATTTTCAACACGTTCACATATCATTCGCTGAAATACACATCAATAATCGTATTATAATACGCATAGGCGATGCGGGCGTCGGCGAGCGAGTCGGTTTCGAGGTATTTCTCGTAGGCGGCGTTGAATTTGGAAAAATGTTCCTCTGATACGCCGATTTCCGTGAAGCGTTCAACCATTGCGGCGGAGATTATCGGATAACCCACAACCGCTTTGCACAAAATTACGAGGTCGGCGATGGTAACTTTGTTATCCGCGTTCACATCAACAGATTCCAAATCGATGTCCTCGTCGCCGATTTT
>JAISIJ010000188.1 GCA_031262245.1 Oscillospiraceae bacterium
TTCGCTGAAAAACTGTGCCGATACGCCTATTGCCGCAGCACATTTTCTCAGCGAACGGTCAGCTTTCCGCCTCAATGTTTCGACATATTCGCCGAACGTCTGCTCGCTGATTTCTTTCATTGTACTATTTTCCTCTCTTTATTACAACCTTATAGGTTGTTAAATATATTATATCACATCTTTCTCTCTTTGTCAATCAGAAAGTTTAAAATATTCTTGACTATTTTTATATACATATTTTACTTTTTGTGTTGTAAGGTCGAATATGGAAATTAATGGTCTTATATGGAACGTATTTGAAAATATTTCCGTCAAATTTAAATCCCCCTCTTGACTTTCTGTCAGAAATGTGTTATAATTAAATATATATATCATTTTGAGTGGAACGATGTAGTATTTTGACGAAACACCTTTCCGACAAAACTTTTTATTAAACACACAATAATGTTATATTTCACAAAATAATGCTTGATTTTTATGTTGGTATATGGTATAAATATAAGATAAAAAGTTATTTTGTAAAGTGGGCGAAATAATCTTCAAAGACACTTTGTTTAACTTAAATCCTAAAAAAATTTTACTTAATGGTTAAATTGCAAATGAGAATATTCTTAAATAAAAAATGAGGTGATACGGCATATGCAGGAAAAAGAGCAAGATAATAATTTTGAAAATTCAGATATTTTTGAAAACAATATTATGGCTACTATTCCACAGATAATGGGAATTCTTTTGATTGACCGTACTACCTCAACAAACAAAACAACACGAAATATTATCTGGGCTAATGATAATTATCAAAAACACGGTAATATCTATTATGCTGCTACTGCTGAAATATTACCAGAACTTATAACCGGGGAAAAAGGCGATTTAATTAAGCCTCGTGCTTTAAAAACAGCAGAAGTTCAAAAAAATAGAACTAAAACAAAAGCAGAGGTATTCACTCCGACTTGGATAGTGAAAATGCAAAACGATGCAATTGATGTCGAATATAAAGATGATGATATAGAAAAATACATTCGCCGAAAATGGCTTGAGATAACTTGCGGTGAAGCTCCCTATATGGCTACTCGATATGATATGGGGACAGGCGAATTGATAGCAATTTCCGAACGCACCGGCTTTGTTGACCGCAAACTTAAACGAATAAATTCTGAAATAACAGACAAGGCGGAATGGCAACGATTAGTTGAACTTGCCTACAAATCAAGTTATGGTTTTGAATGGAACGGGGATTCACTCCTCCTTGCCAGACAAAATTTACTTTACACATATCGTGATTATTATGTTGATAAATGGGAAGAACCTCCGACAAACGCAGTGTTTGAAGAAATAGCAAAAATTATCAGCTATAATGTTTTTCAAATGGACGGACGAACTTATACAATTCCTCTTTCGGAAAAAAGAGAAAAAGTTCAAGACAAACAATTATCCTTATTTGATTCAGATGTTCCGAAAAAAGAGGAATGGAATATTGTTCCCGGAAAGCGTGTTAAGATAATGAACTGGGACTTAAATAAGATGGAGTATTTCGATAAGGGGTTAAAATAATATGACCGATAAAACGATTATCTCTACTACGAAAATTATATATCCTCAAATTTATGCCTATGTTATTCCCGAATATAAACCGCAAGAGGGTTGGATTAAGGTAGGATATACTACAAAACAGAATGTAGACGACCGAATCAAAGAACAAACCGGAACAGCCGGAATCATATATAACAAACTATGGTCAGAACATGCTAAATTCTTTGATTCTAATGAATGGTTTACTGATAAACATTTTCACTCCTACCTGCGAAAAGTTAAGCACATTTAACAACGGCAGGCATCTGAATGGTTCTTTTATAACGGAACACCTGAACAATCACACATTGATTTTGACGATTTCCGCAAGAAAGAACATTCACAAATTGCAAAAGAATATGAATACAAACTTCGTCTTGAACAAGAAGACGCAGTAAATAAGACACTCGCCTATGCAAAAACGCATATCAACGGTGAGTTTTTGTGGAATGCTAAACCCCGTTTTGGAAAAACGCTTACTTCATACGACCTTGCAATAAAAATGAAGGCTAAGAACGTTCTTATCGTCACAAATCGCCCTGCAATTGCTAATTCGTGGTATGATGACTTTGAAAATTTTATTGCTTGGCAAACAAACTACAAATTTATTTCAACTTCCGATAGCTTAAAAGAGCGTCCTGTTCTGACCGGAGAGCAGTTTTTAAACGAACAGATTGATAACGAAAATTTGGGCTGTATTGCTTTTATTTCACTTCAAGATTTGAAAGGTTCACTTTACTTCGGAGGTGAATACCCAAAACTTGAATGGGTAAAGGACTTAAAATGGGACTTACTGATTATTGACGAATCGCACGAGGGTGTTGATACAATAAAAACAGATGTAGCTTTCAATAATATAACAAGAGATTTTACTCTTCACCTTTCGGGAACGCCTTTTAAACAAGTGGCAAGCGGTAAATTTTCGGAAGAACAGATATACAACTGGACATATGCAGATGAACAGGACTTAAAAGTCAATTGGAATACAGAAAGCGAAGAGAATAATCCTTATGAAAATCTTCCTCGTCTTAATTTGTTCTCTTACCAAATGAGCCGAATGATTACCGACGAAGTCAATAAGGGTGCGGAAATCGGAAATGATACAATTGATTTTGCGTTTGATTTAAACGAATTTTTTGCAACAAACGACAAAGGAAACTTTATTCACGAAAAAGATGTCAAGTTGTGGCTTGATACCCTTTCACGCAACGAAAAATATCCGTTTTCAACAAAAGAACTGAGGAACGA
>JAISIJ010000272.1 GCA_031262245.1 Oscillospiraceae bacterium
GTCATTGTTTGCATTTTTAACCTCCTGTATCAACGATAAAACATCCTCATACTTGTTAAAATTGTGACATAAATTTCGATAATATGCAGAATTTTTCAGTCCTTTGAGATAGTATGAAACAACACGTCTCGCAATGCGTATGGCAGTAAAATCATCGTAATTTGCTCTTAATAAATCAACTTGGTGCAAACAAACATTTAAACGTTCTTCAAGCGATATATCAATATTTTTTCCTTTTTCTATCTCTTTAAACAACCAAGGATTACCGTAACTGCCTCGACCTACCATTATTAAATCTACACCGGTTTCATACATTTTTTGACTGTCATCAAGGTTGAAAATGTTACCATTACCGATAATGGGAATACTCAAATGTTCTTTTACTATTTGAATAATTTCAAGGTCAACCTCACCGCTATAGAGTTGCTTTTTCGTTCTGCCGTGTATGGTTATTGCATCTGCCCCCGCTTTTTCCATTTTTTCAGCAAAAGGCAATGCAGAGATTTCATCCCAACCAAGACGAATTTTAACAGTAACAGGAATATCGGTTTCAGATTTTACAGCTTTAATTAAGTCAGCTGCTAAGTCAGGTGTTCGCATTAATGCAGAACCAGCCCCCTGTTTAACTACTTTCGGAACAGGACAACCCATATTTATATCAATAACATCAGGTTTAAATTCCAGTATCCTCTTAGTTGCTTTTGCCATATATTCGGGTTCTGAACCAAACAATTGTATTGCCATAGGGCGTTCAAAATCTGTAATTGTACATAACTCGGCGGTTATATTATCGTTATAACAAATGCCTTTCGCACTCACCATTTCGCTTACTAAGTAACAAGCACCGAATTCTTTACACAGTGTTCTGTATGCTCTGTCTGCAACACTCGCCATAGGTGCTAAAGCAACTTTTCCGTTAATTTTAACATTACCTATATTCATTTACAGAGTATAACACACTATTACACAAAAGTAAATAAAAATTATAATTTTTAAAACATACAAATATATTCCAAAAAATGGAAGAGAAATTAATATGAAACTTTTAGCTATTGACGGCAACAGCCTTATCAACAGAGCATTTTACGGTATAAAACCATTATGTAACAGCAAGGGCATTTTCACAAACGCTATAATGGGATTTATTAAAACACAACAACGTGCCTTTGCGAATATAAAACCGGATTGCGTTGCAGTTGCTTTTGATTTGCGTGCTCCCACTTTCCGTCATAAAGCTGTTGACACATATAAAGCCACTCGCAAGCCTATGAAAGAAGAATTGGCAATGCAATTCCCGTATATTAAAGAAATTTTGAAAGCAATGGGTATAACTTGCGTTGAATGTAAGGGTTATGAAGCAGACGATATTTTGGGAACACTTGCAGTTGCCTGTGATAAAACAGGTAATGAATGTGTAGTTTTAACAGGTGACAGGGATAGTTTTCAACTTATAACTGATAATGTTAATATACTTTATGCAGGTAATACTAACCAAATTTTATTTAATAAAGAAATCTTCATTGATGACTATGGTTTTAACCCCATTAATTTGATAGATTATAAGGCATTAGCCGGAGATAGCTCCGATAATATCTCGGGCGTTATGGGGATAGGTGATGTTACCGCTAAAAAATTGATAAAACAATTTGAAACAATCGAAAATCTCTATGAACATATCGACGATTGCGGACTTAAAGGTGCAACTTTACAAAAGCTGAAAGATGGTTTTGAAAGTGCAAAGCAAAGTAAATGGCTTGCAACAATTTGTACTGATGTGCCTATTGAAAGGGATATTTCAAGTTACAGAATAAGTAATCCCGATGTTAAAAGATTAAGTATAATTTTAACAGATTTAGAAATGTTTAAAACCCTTGACAGTTTAAGACTTAAACCTATTAAAGCAAAAACAGATATTCAACCAACTCTTTTTGATACTCCCGAAACTGAAGAAAAACAAGAAACAGAAGTTATAGAATTAACAGATTTGTCGATATTAGGGAACAACAATTTATACTATCTTTTTGAAAATAACAGTATATTTATCTCCTTTAACGGTAAAAAATACAAAACTGAAAAACTTAATGAGTTTTTCAGCCTTTCAAATGAAAAATTCACTTTCGGCGGTAAAAATCAATATCATTATTGTTTAAAGAACAATATACCTTTTAAAATAGACTTTGATATTGAAATTGCGGCATATCTGCTTAATCCCAACTCAAAAGAATATAATATCAAGCAACTTTGCGGTATTGAGAGAATAGACTATACAGATGATGTTTTATGTCTTGAAAAACTCTGTGAGAAGTTAAAAAAACGTATTGAAGAAAACAATTTAACCCAATTGATGTACGATATTGAATTGCCTTTAACTGAAGTATTGGCAAGTATGGAAGTTTACGGTGTTGGGGTTGACAGGAGAGGTATAGAAAAATTCGGTCAAATGCTTACAGAGCGTATTGAAGGTATCACAGAACAAATCTATTTTATGGCTGGAAAACAATTTAATATCGGCTCACCTAAACAACTTCAGGAAGTGCTTTTTGACGACCTTTTATTACCTGTAGGTAAAAAAACAAAAACAGGATATTCCACTAATGCGGAGGTTTTAGAGGAATTAATTGATAAACACCCTATTATTGAGTTAATTTTAGATTATCGCCAATGCACAAAATTAAATTCAACTTATGTTGAGGGGCTTTTAAAAACTATTGCAGATGACGAACGTATCCATACCAGTTTTCAACAAACAGAAACCCGTACAGGGCGTATCTCCTCCACCGAACCTAATCTGCAAAATATTCCTGTTCGCACCAAATTAGGCAGAGAAATGAGAAAATTTTTTGTTGCTGAAAAAGGAAAAATCTTAGTTGACGCCGACTATTCTCAAATTGAATTGCGTATACTTGCTCATCTGTCTAATGATAAAAATATGCAAGATGCTTTTATTAATAACGAAGATATTCATACTCGAACCGCCTCACAGGTTTTCGGTTGCCCTGAAGAAATGGTAACAAAAGATATGAGGTCGGCGGCAAAAGCGGTAAACTTTGGTATTATTTACGGAATGGGGGCTTTTTCACTCTCTAAAGAAATAGGTGTATCTGTTCCCGAAGCAAAGAGATATATCACAAAATATTTTGCAAAATTCCCCGATGTTGAAAGATATATTAATGAATTGCTTGAAAATGCCGCAAATGACGGATATGTTACTACAATGTTCGGACGTAAAAGAGAAGTTCCAGAGTTAAGCTTAACTAAAAAGAATTTACGAGCCGCCGGTGAACGTATTGCAAGAAATACTCCTATTCAAGGTTCGGCGGCAGATATTATCAAAATTGCAATGGTAAAGGTTTATAACAGGCTTAAAAAGGAAAATATTAACGCGAAATTGATTTTACAGGTTCACGACGAATTGATTATTGAAACCGACAAGGAAAATTCAAAGAAAATTCAAGAATTGTTGATTGAGGAAATGAGTAACGCTTACAAATTAAATATTCCATTATATGTTGAGGCTCATTGCGGAAAAAATTGGTATGATGCAAAAGATTGACGATATAGGCTATCTTGAATACCAAAAAGCGGTAGATGTAATTGATATTGTGGATATATTTGTTGAAGAAAAAGAACGCAGAAAAGGTTACGGCGAAAAAATGTTATCAGAATTGATAACCCAAAATCCCGATTGTGAGTTCTTTTTGGAAGTTAGAGTAAATAACTTACCTGCTGTAAATCTATACAAAAAGCTTTTGTTTGAAATTATTAACATAAGAAAAAAATATTATAATAATGAAGATGCTTATCTTATGAAAAAGGAGAAAAAATGTTTAAAACAGATATAGAGATAGCACAGGAAACAAAACTTGAAAAAATTGTTGATATTGCAAAAAAGATTGATATTGACGAAAAATTCTTAGAACCTTACGGGTATTATAAGGCAAAAATCACAGAAGAGGGTATAAAATCTTTTGAAAAAAATCCCGACGGTAAACTAATTCTTGTGACGGCAGTTAACCCCACTCCTGCTGGTGAGGGGAAAACAACCGTCAGTGTCGGTCTTGCTCAAGCTTTAAATAAAATCGGCAAAAAAACTACACTTGCTTTGCGTGAACCCTCATTAGGTCCTGTTTTCGGCATAAAAGGCGGAGCAGCCGGAGGCGGATATTCACAGGTTATTCCAATGGAGGATATAAACCTCCATTTTACGGGGGATATGCACGCTATCACGGCGGCGAATAATCTCCTTTGTGCTTGTATAGATAATAATCTTCAACAGGGCAATTCTATAAATCTTGATTCAAGACGTATTACTTTTAAACGCTGTTTGGATATGAACGACAGGGCTTTGAGAAATATCATTATAGGCTTAGGTGGCAAAATCAACGGTGTTCCCCGTGAGGACGGTTTTCAGATTACTGTTGCAAGCGAAGTTATGGCTATTCTCTGTCTTGCAATCGACCTTGCCGATTTGAAAAAACGTCTTGGTAATATTAATATCGGATATCATATTGACGGTACTTTGGCATATGCAAGAGAACTAAATGTTGAGGGGGCAATGACGGCATTACTGAAAGATGCTTTAAAGCCTAATCTTGTTCAAACCCTTGAACATAATCCCGCATTTATCCACGGCGGACCTTTTGCAAATATTGCCCACGGCTGTAATTCTGTTCGTGCAACAAAATTAGCTTTGAAAACAGGAGATTATACAGTTACCGAAGCCGGATTCGGTTCTGACTTAGGAGCGGAAAAATTTTTAGATATAAAATGCCGTGTTGCCGAATTAAAACCCTCCTGTATGGTTTTGGTTGCAACTTGCAGAGCGTTGAAATATAACGGCGGTGTTAAAAAAGAAGATACTAAACTTGAAAATCTTGATGCACTCTCAAAGGGTATTGTAAATCTTCAAACTCACATTGAAAATCTTCAAAAATACGGTGTACCTGTTGTTGTTGCAATAAATCGCTTTTTTGCCGATACCGATGCTGAACTTGAATATATCACAAAATTCTGCAGTGAATTAAGTGTTGACGTAAGTCTTACGGAGATTTTTGAAAAAGGCGGCGAAGGCGGTAAAGATTTAGCAGAAAAAGTAGTTAATGCAACAGAACAAAAAAATAATTTTAAACCTATATATGATTTAAATATCCCTTTAAAGGAGAAAATAGAAACTATTGCCAAAGAGATATATCGTGCAGACGGTGTTGTTTTCTCTTCTACAGCTGAAAAATCCTTATCTGAAATTAACAAAAACGGTTTTGAAAATCTCCCTGTATGTATAGCCAAAACACAATATTCACTCTCTGACGACCCAACAAAATTAGGTAAACCCACAAACTTCAGCATAAATGTAAAAGACATTAAACTTTGTTCGGGTGCAGGTTTTATCGTTGTTTACACCGGCGATATTATGACTATGCCCGGATTACCCAAACAACCCGCCGCAAATAATATTGATTGTGACAAAAATGCCACCATTATCGGACTCTTTTAGTTTTCTGTTTTTTCTTTTCTCTTAGTTCCTGTGATTAGCAACTCTCGAAGTTCCCTACTTCTTTTCATAGTTGGCGTTCTTTAGGCTTGGCTTGACTGTATGTGAAAAATCCCCTTTTTCAAAGGGGATTTTTTAAGCTTACTGTGTTGGATATTTGTTATCGTGAACAGCAAATTAAGTTTTACAAAAAATTCTTTTTAACTCTTTCCATACCTCTCAAAATAACAAATATCCAATACAGTAAGCTAAAAAATTCCGCCGTACACGGCGGAATTTTTCACACTAAGTTAAACCAATGTCAGCTAAACCGCCAACTACCACAACCGATACGGAACTTCGAGAGATGCTGTTCTCTAAAACGAGTAGAAAAACAAATAAATTAAACCAACGTCAACTAAACTGCCAACTACCACAAGTGGTAGGGAACTTCGAGAGGTGTAAAACACAGGAACTAATAGAGAACTAAAAATGTTTGCTGTAGTAAAGGTATAAAATTGTTTTTATTAGGGCAACAAAAATATCAGCAAAAAGAAGTGCGAAGAAAACGGTTTCATTAAAGAGCAGGCTGACTATTGCAGCAAACAGTAATGTGAGTATAACTATACTCATTGCAAGTCCACCGGCTTTATTATTAATAAGAATATCACGCTCGTCGTTTTCTTTAATAAACATTTCTTCTAATTTACCTTGATTTTTTGCTCTTATATATGGTGCAATTCTAACAATACATACCATTAAAAGCCCCATTATCACCCCCAAAACAAAACTGAAATATTTTTCGGGAATGAATTTTTCATAATCTATGAATTTACTTGAAATGCTGAATCCAATATAGAGTAACATAAATGTTATCCATATAATTGTCATTACCTTAACCTTTTTTTCAAATTTCTTTTTGTCAAATTGTTTCATTTTTTTCTCCGATTATAAATGATTTTTATAAATTTTCAATATCAGAAAAATCAAACACTTCTTCAATGCTTTTTCCGAAATATTTTGCGATTTTAAATGCCAATGTTAAAGAGTCAATATATTTTCCACATTCATTGGAAGTTATAGTTTGACGTGTTACACCAACTTCTTTTGCGAGTTCTTCTTGAGAAATACGTTTTTCTTTCCGATATTCAGATATTTTTGTTTTCATATTGCTCCTTTTGGAGATTATTTTGCAAAATCAACTTTGCATTTATAGTATAGCATACTTTGCAATTATGTCAATAAAATTTTATTCATTTGTATATTATGCACAAATAACAATGTTTCATATTAATGATTTTTTATGCGTTTTGAAATAAAAAATAAAATACTCGGCATTTTCCCCCTTGACTTTTATGGTTTTATGTGATATAATTGTTAAACAGAAAAAATATTACTAATAAAAGGAGGAAATGTGAAAGAAAAACTAAAAGAAGTATTCCCATCGGTTGCACCGATAGTTGCAATTGTCCTTATCCTAAGTGTCAGCGTTGTTCCAATGAGCGGCAATGAATTATCGTCATTCTTAATAGGTGCTGTTTTGTTAATTTTAGGAATGGCTATATTTATGCTTGGGGCAGATATGTCAATGTTACCTATGGGCGAAATGGTCGGTTCATCTCTGACAAAATCAAAAAAGCTTTCAATGGTTATAATTTTCGGATTTATCATAGGTTTTTTTGTAACTATAGCCGAACCCGATGTTCAGGTTTTGGCACATCAGTTTACTGCAGTATCTGATTTAACTCTGATTTTGTTTATCGCCGGAGGAGTAGGGCTTTTCCTTGTAATGGGATTGCTCCGAACAATTCTGGCAATATCTCTTCAAAAATTGCTCATAATTCTTTACGGTATCCTCTTTTTAATCGCCGCATTTGTACCGCCGGAATTTTTAGCAATTTCCTTTGACAGCGGCGGAGTTACCACAGGTCCTATTACCGTTCCTTTTATATTGGCTTTGGGTGTCGGTGTGTCCTCTGTAAGAAGCGGTGAAAATTCAAAAGGCGACAGTTTCGGATTAGTTGCGGTATGTTCAATCGGACCTGTCCTTACTATGCTGATAATGGGACTTATTCTCTCCAATGCCGATAATATAAACACAAGCACCGAGATAGCAAAAAATTCAGGAATTATTTCTTTGCTTTTACACTCTCTGAAAGAATATGCCGGTGAAGTTGTGTTTGCATTATTGCCTATGGGAATTATATTCCTTATTTTTAATTTTAAATACATTCGCTTGGGAAATACTGCATTGTTGAGAGTTTTAGTAGGTTTTGTTTATACTTTTATCGGACTTACTCTTTTCCTTACAGGTGTAAATACGGGATTTTTACCCGCAGGAAATTTTATCGGCGGTGAAATGGTTTTAGCCCACAGTAAATACTGGCTTATTCCCTTAGGTATGGTATTGGGTGCAGCTGTTGTAATCGCCGAACCCGCCGTTCACGTTTTGACACACGAAGTTGAAAGTGTGTCGGGAGGGACTATTCGCAGAAAATCTATGCTCTTTGCACTTTCCGGAGGAATATCAATATCTGTCGGCATTGCAATGCTCCGTGTAATAACAGGGTTAAGCCTTTGGTGGTTTATTATCCCGATTTATGCTCTGGCTCTGTTGCTGACATTCTTTGTTCCGAAAATATTCACGGCTATCGCATTTGACAGCGGCGGAGTTGCGTCAGGTGCAATGACTGCAACGTTTTTAGTTCCGCTTGCAACAGGTGCCTCAAAAGCGTTGGGAGGAAATGTTTTGGCAGACGCTTTCGGATTGGTAACTATGGTAGCCGCAACACCCCTCATTGCAATACAGCTTTTAGGTGTAATTTACGGTAAAAAACTTAAAGAAGAAGCCGCCGCTGAAGAGGCTGCGGCAGTTATGTCCGCACAGCAAGAAGATGATATTTTAGATTTATAATTACTGTGCTTTCGGAGGAAATATGGACAAAAATTTAGATGCTCTGTTTGCGATAGTCCCTGCCGGAAAAGCAAAAAAAGTTTTTTTTGCTTTAAGAGAAACTGACATCAAACACGCAATTGCATTCAAGGCAAAAGGTACTGCCGCCAAACATTGGTTGGAAATTTTCAGTATCAGCCCCGAAAAAGATTTTGTTTTGAGTTTTGCTCAACACAAAATCACATCTACAGCATTAGAGAAAATCTCAAAAACTTTAGATATGCAAAATCCCGGACACGGCATTTCGTTCACCGTACCAATGTCGGGGGTAAGCGGTCTTAGGACTTTTGCATATTTTGCAAGTCTGGAAGAAATCCCTGAAAAATCCGAATTGACGTCCTCTGTTGAGGTTGAGGAGAAGATAATGAATTACGAATATGACGTTATATTTACTGTTGTAAACCAAGGTCACTCTGACGAAGTTGTTCTTGCGGCAAAAGAAGCCGGTGCGGGAGGCGGTACGGTTCTCTCGGCTCATGGTATCGGCGACAGCGAAACCGCAAAGTTTTTCGGAATTATAATTCAGCCGGAAAAAGATGTTGTTGTAACACTCGTTCCCTCCGCTATCCGCAAAAAAGTAATGCTGGCTATTCGGGAAAATGCCGGACTTTCAAAAAAAGGCAAAGGCATATCCTTTTCAATGCCCGTTAATTCGGTTGTGGGCTTGCCCACACTCGAAACAGAAAAGTAATTTTTTTTTAAATTTTACAATTTAATTATGAAAAATACTGAATTTTATCAATTGTAAAATTCAGTATTTG
>JAISIJ010000300.1 GCA_031262245.1 Oscillospiraceae bacterium
TACATCAAAATATTTTTCTGGACTAATTTTTGCTCTAATTATGGTATTTTTTACACTTATAATGTCATTATTAGTTTGTTTTATACTGTTCCCAGAAAATATACCTTCTTCTGATTTTATTGATATAGATGGTAAATTAGAAACTATATTTATAAAATCCCCGTTAATTTTAATTTTTTTATTAATACTGTCGAATTTATTCTTTACGATTATTTATTACACAGTAGGTTTTTCTTCAATTTGTTTTATAAAAAATAGGTATCTACTTATGTTATTGCCTTTTATAGTTTATATTTTTTTTACAATTATTTCGCAGATTATTGGAATACCAGCTTTATCTCCGTTAGCATATATTGCACCTTATGAGCTTTCAAATTTCTCCATATTTTCTTATTTTATATGCACAACATTATTAATTGTAACCATTACCTATATGTTTATAAATTGTTATAAAAAAATGAAAGAGAATATAGTATGACTATAAAGAAAGTTATTCTTGGATTGAAAACTAATTTCAAATCTAAACTAAATAGTAAAAAATTATTCTTTTTTCTTGTATTTAATTGTGTATTTGCAATATATTGTGTATACAATCTTTCGCAAACAACTACTATAAATTTGATTTCAACATTTGATGGTTTACTATTTTTCTTCGGTACTTATTCTCACTATTATCTCTTTATTATTCCTTTGTATATATTCGTTGGATATGATATTATTAATAACAACAGAGTTGAAAATTATTTTTTTACTAGAGTAAACAGCAGAAAAATATTCAGCATTATAAATATTTTTTCAATAATTTTTTTCAGTATTATAAGTATATTATCTGTATTAGTAATATTTAGCTTAATTTTTCTTGTTTCATTAAAAAATAATAATTTTAATGAGAAATTGTATAATTTTTCTAACAATGCCGGTTAATTTTTTCTGATAAAAGTTCAGTAAATAGTATGTCAATTATAGAATTGACATTTATACAAATTTTATTTATTTTTTTTAGTATTTTATCTATAATGCTTATTATGTTTATAATAAAAAATTTAACAAAAAAATCATTTATTCCACCACTAATAATTATTTTATTTAATTTCATATTATTACTTATTCAACTTCAAACAGAATTAAAACACTCAATTACAAAATGGTTACCTTTTGGAAGGATTTTTATTTCATATGCAGATAATAAAGATTATTTTATAGGAAACTGTATTTATTGGGTTATTATTATATTTATTTTGTCTTTAATTTCATATTATACAACACTAAATTATGATTATATGGGTATAAGTGACGATGAATAGAATAAAGGAAATATATAGATTGTAGAAAAGTCTTGCAAAAAGATATAATATTGTGCTTTGGTGTTTAATAGTTTTAATAAGAACAATAATTATATTATTTTCTTATAAAACTTATTTATTAAATTGTACTTTTTTAGAGTCATCCAATATTTTCTTTTCTTATGTTCAAAATAATTTTATAATGTCATTGTTTTATTTTTCTATAATATTTATTGACATAGTTTCAATTTATCTTTTTCTAAATATGCCCATATGTGAAGAATATTACTTCACAAGATGTAAATATAAAAATTCTTTAATATTGAGCAAGCTAATAATTATTTTTATTATGATAACAATTCTTATAATTTTAGAATATGCAACATTTTTATTTTTTTACATTATATATAATCAAAGCGTAAATATAAATGAATGCTTATTTCTTTTATATAAATTATTAATTCCCCGTTTATCCTTAATATTTGCTTTTTCAATGTTTAATATCTTATTATTAAAAAATATAATTACAATTATTATAGTTACGATGTTATTCTTTTTTAATGTGTTTATAAAATTATCTGATAATATATTTTTTATTATTACAAATTTAAGCATAAATAATATAGAAAATAAAAACTTAATATTGAATATAGTTATATTAATAATTTCTACGGCAATTATAATTTTTTTTGAACCCAGAATAAATAAACTTAATAAAGAGGAAGAAATAAAAAATGAATACTCATAACTTTATTGAATTGAAAGAAGTAAGTAAAGTGATAAAAAATAAAACTGTATTACAAGATATTACGGTTTCTTTTGAACAAGGTAAAATCTATGGCATTACAGGAATAAACGCTTCAGGAAAAACAATGTTATTTAGAATTATTGCCAAATTGATAACTCCAACAAGTGGAAGAATAATTTTTTCAAAAGCAGATGTAAGTATGGGTGTTATAATAGAAAATCCGGGATTTCTCTTATCATATACAGGATATGAGAATCTTAAAATTCTTTCTGAAATTAAAAAAATAATTAGTGATAAAGATATTAAGATAGCGATGAATAACGTTGGACTTGAACCGGAGGACAAAAGGAAAGTAAAACAATACTCTCTGGGTATGAAACAACGTCTTGCAATCGCACAAGCAATTATGGAAAAGCCGGATTTGCTTATTCTTGATGAACCCACAAGAGGTCTTGATACAACAAGTATTGATAAAATAAGAGCATTACTTATTGAATTGAATAAAGTTGGTACAACAATACTCTTGTCGAGCCATAATAAAGATGATATCGATATTCTTTGTGAAAAAACTTATGAAATGATTGAAGGAAGATTATCTATTTAGTTTGTTGAAACCTCGCCCTTATTTCCTCCCCTCAAAAATCTCTGCCTTTCTTTTTTCCGTTTCTTCCTTAATCAAATTCTGCACATAAACTCCGCCCAAGACTTGTTCGGCGGTAGTGAGGGTGGCGGAGATTTCTTTCAATTTTTCACGCAAAGTATTCGCAGATTTTTCGAGTTCGGAAAGTTTGAGTGTATCCTCGGAAATAAGTTTTTGAAGTCCGAGATAATTCTCTTTGGTGAGCGAATACTGTTTTAAAAGTTCAGAATTTATATCAGAATTGCTACCATTAAACGCATTTTCGGCAATTGCAAACAACTCTTTGAAGAAATTAATTTCTTCTTTCAGCTTAGAAATTTTGGAGTCTTTATCGGCAAGATTTTTCTCCAAATTCTCAAAATTAAATCGTAAACTATCAAGCGTAACCGAACCACCGTTCAGTTTTTTGTTCAAGTCAAATATCTTTTCAAGTTCGCTGTCGTTCGTCCAAGAGAAATATTTTTGCGGATTTTTCTTTTTCATCGGGAGTAAATTTTGTCCGAAAACTTTTGTATACTGCCTTGCAGTTTTGAAAAATATCACGGAGAAATTTTCGGATTTCGCAGTCTGAATTTTGCTGTCAAGACCTTTTCCAAAGTTCAGTTTTTCGGTAATTCTATTTCGCAAAGCCTGTTCGCAGTAGTCCGCACCAAGGCTTTTCAGGCGAATAAAATCCTTTGCAGTTTTCGCCCGAACCGCAAGATATTTGCCCTGTTTGACCTCATAATTTGCCTGTAACTTCTCCAAAAACTCCTCAAAATTATTCGACTGCATAAGAAATTTATCCACATCTTCACGAAGTTTTGAGCGATAAGAATTTTTCACAGGCTTAAAACTTTTTTCAATTTCTCGGATTTTATCCGTAAAAATTTCCTGTGTTTGAAAGCCGTTTTCTGTTTCGGAAAACGCAATTCCCAGTTTTGAAATTTCCGATAAAACAAAATTTCTCTTTTCTTCGGAAGAGTAATAAAAGTGCTTAAACGGCGAGTTTTTGATATTTTTCAGCACCGAATTTTCAGATTTAAGTCGCAAAATTTGTTCCCTTAAAACATCCGAATTTAATTTTTCAGAAGTCAAATTACTTCGATTATTCGCAATAATTTTCTGTACATCTTTAACTTTTTTAAACTCCGTAACGTCCAAATGCGAGTATGCCGAATTTGCATTTTCATGTGTAATTCCGTTTTTCAAAAGCAGATTTTCTAAAATTTTTCGCTCACTTTCCTCCCAAGCCACAAGCCGATTTTGCTTAAAATTTTTCGCAGAAAAGCCCTGTTCGTCAAGTGCCGACTTCAAAGAAACACCCTTGCG
>JAISIJ010000305.1 GCA_031262245.1 Oscillospiraceae bacterium
ATGGAGTTTTTTATGCGAGGATTCAGGTTTTTTCTAATAGCAAATTCTGTAAGAAATATTTTTGGAATTAAACCAGAATTTGGATCTGAAACGTTCGTAAAAGCTGCGATAAAGTCGACATAAAAACTCGGTTCGAGGCCTACAAAATGGCGCTGGAATCGAATTTGATTCAGATTGACGAATGCCAATTCAAATAACTGGGTTGTTGATGACACTTTCAGTTGGCTTAACAATGCTGAATACAGGTTATAATTTTTAGAATTGATTATAAACAAAACTTGGAGCGGAAAAATTATTACTGTATAAATAATAAAAATAAAGAGCTAACATGCAAGCCAAAAAAAATAAAGTCCAAAGTATGAAAGATATAATTTTGTTATTTTTAATTTTGTTTATAAAATTTGTAAATTGCTTCATCTATATAAACCCAACCTTTCCATCCAACATGCATAATATCCCGCAAAAAATACTTTTCGTACTCATGATCGGTTAAATCTAAAAAGTTAACGTCGTAGGAATTAACGACTTGTCTTATGCTTTCATAACATTTTTCTCTATATTCTTTAGTAAAACCTGTATAGTCACTCCAAGGGCCGTGGAATGGCATACTTATGAGTAAAGGTTTAATATCTAAATTAAGGCATACTTCTATGAATAATCTCAAATTTTTAAGTTCGTTTTGGTTTATTTCATAAATTGATTTGACCCAAGAATTTTTGAAATATGACAAAGTAGGTTTCACATAATTGTTGTAATACCAGTCATATATGCACAGTTGGTTTGATGTACAACATTTTTCTCCTTCTTTCTCAACAGTTTTCAGCAGTTCATTATAATTTATCTTGTCGGATATTACTGTTTCCGGTTTATATGAAGACGGATTTTTAAAGTATTCAACCAGCCGGCGTTCAAATTTTTTATCTAATATCTGTCCTGTAATGTCTAAAGTTTTGGAAAATATCGGAGAAATGATACTATTTTGTTTGGACCTTTCAAATAATTTTAGTCTGTTAATCGCAGGTTCAAATCCTGATAACATTTGTTTTGAGCTATCAATTACACTGTTTTTCAAAACATTACTCAAGTTTTTATTTTCAACAAATCTATCGAATACTCGAGGGTAAAAATTGGATGAAAAGGCCATTGGGTTGTCATTCTCAATGAACCATTGCGGAGAAAGAATTATAGCAGCTTTTTTGTTTTTCATCACGCCGGAGAAAGCCCCAATGTGAATTACATGGTTTAAACACTTATTATTTCCGGTACCCAGCAAGCAGATATTAAAATCAGAGTTTCCGTTATTAAATAGACGTTTTGGGTGGGCGGAATCTTGGCATTGCGGGTCAAAATCACTGATGTCTGCGGATTCTGACGAAAGGCACAAAAGCATAACATTATCATCGCGCAAATTTACGTCCATTGCTTCTGCACAATTAAATTTTTGATGAGAAGCGTTGTAGTTTAAGGCGGGTTTTAGGTCATTTATTTGTTTTGACAAATCGGAGTTTTTTAGTATTTGTCCTGAAAAATTAACAAAACCACAAAACAGGCAAAACGCCAAACAAAAAGCGCAAACTTTTTGCATATTTCATTCCTCCGTCTTTCGTGCTTTCACAAAATCCACCAACTTTTGTGGAGTATTTACGTCACTTCTTTCAATCTCGGAGGGGGAAACGGAGCAATCGCATTCTTCTTCCAATCTAATTAAAACTTCCACAAAATCCAATGAATCGAGCAAGTCTGTTTCAAATAAATCTATATTTTTATCAGTCATAACGATATCATCGTCACACAAATCCGCCAGTATTTTTAATATATTTTCTTCTAGTATATTTTCTTCCATTGTTAACCTCCCTGTTTGTATTATGTTAATTTTTGGTATATCCAACTCAAAATAACTTTATCGTAACTTGCCAGTGAAAATATCATAAAGCCTATCATTACTAAATTTATGGTTATAAACCAAGAGGCTAATTTATAAATAAATTTGTTTTTATTATTTTTATAAAACTTAGATTTCTTTTGATATATTTCAAAAACAGACAATAAAACACCGTGATATACTCCGTATAGAACGTAGCACAAAGAAAACCCATGCCAAAGACCCATTATCAGCATATTCAGCATCAAACCCAGCACCGCGGTAAGCAGCCTTGACGAAAACCATTTTTTTCTCATGCAATTCATTATAAATCTTGAGAACACAAAATCTCGGAGCCAATGAGACAAAGTAATATGCCATCTGTTCCAAAAATCTCGGACATCTACGCTTAAAAATGGTTTATTAAAATTATCAGGGGTTTTAATACCAAAGATATAGCTGGCTCCAACCGCCATAAGGCTATAGCCGGCAAAATCAAAGAACAGAAAAAATCCGTAGGTGTATATGTATTTAATCAAGGAAGAACAACCGGTGATTCCGGTTACATCACCCAATTTTGAAAATAAAAACGATGAAACTACAAATTTGTAAACAGCTCCGAGAAATAATTTTTGAAGACCTGTTCCCAAAAGGTTCAGGTATTCTTTTCTGCTTGGAATTGCGTCTGTATCTTTTTTAAATCTCCGGCTTCGATCAATTGGCCCGGAACTCAATGTGGGAAAAAATAATATAAAATTCAAAAGCTCAAACAACGAAATTTGTTTAATTATCCCGTCATATATTTCCAAAATTATTTGTACTATTTTGAAGGTGAGATAAGATATGCCAATAAAAGAGAAAAGTTTTATGTCTGAAAAAACTGAAATTTTGGCAAAAAATAGCGGAAAAATAGACGATAATACGAATAAAACGTACAAAAACTTATTCTTTCCTTCGAGTCTCCGCAAATATAAATATAGTTTTATGAGGATAAGTTCAAAAAACAAAAATAACACTAAAAATGCCAGTTGTTTTTTGGCCTCACCAAAAACCAGAGCCAGCATAAAAACAGATGCAAAAAAAGAATAATATCTCAGAGGTTTTTGAAACAGTCCCAAAATTATTGCAGGAAACGCCAACAGAGTAAACCAGATGAAAAACTCTAAACTCCCAAAAAAACTCATGCTAACATTCCTTTCAAAATTTTTCTATCTGATTTTCCATTGCTTGTCATAGGAATAGATTGTAAAAATATAAACTTTTTAGGAATCATATAAGACGGAAAAAATTCAGATAATTCTTTTTTTAGCATTTGAGAATTTTTAAAACTATCGGTCACTTCAAAATTCGGCACAACAAAAGCCGTCAAACTTTTGATCTCATCGTTTTTTTCTATTGGGATAACTACAGCCTGATCTATTTTATCTGATTTTAATAAATTACTTTCAATATCTTCAATTTCTATGCGATATCCGTGCAGTTTTATCTGTAAATCCAGGCGCCCTTTATAAAAAAGCATTCCATCTCTTATATAACCTTCATCGCCTGTTTTATACGTTCTAGACTTGTTCCAATCCCCCGAATTCCCGCGTTTTTCTCCTTCGCGGTATTTGCATACAGCTTCAGTCGTCAATCCTTGCAATTCGAGTTTTGGAACAAGTCTTCTGTATGTCTTATTATTGTGTTCTAATGTTGAAAACTTTTGTTTGGAAAGGTCTTCATTATTAAAATATCCCAAACTGACAGTATCACCCGCAATAAGTATCTCTCCTGACTTACCATCTTCAAGTTTATTTCCATTTTCATCTGTGATAAAAATATGAGTGCCTTCTTTTGCAATTCCCAAAGGCAACGGCCTATATTTTTCATTAATCTCCTTAGTGATTTTTAAACTGGTAACCGCCACAGTGGATTCTGTAGGCCCGTAGGTATTTATAACGCTTGCATTTGGAAATCTGTCAAATAACTTTTCAACGGTATCGTTCGGCAAGGTTTCTCCGCAAAACAAGAATAAACTCATGTGTGGCAATAAATCTTGATTAAATTTCCTGTCCGATAAGCACATCTTCACAAAAGACGGAGTAGACACCCAAACATTTGCGTTGCTTTTTTTTAGAGAAATGAATAATTTTTTTATATCTAATTGTATGTCCTTTTCTAATGCCCACAAAGTGGCCCCCAAACACAAAGAGATATAAAGGTCCATTACAGAAAGGTCAAACGAAAACGGAGCCTGGTTTATTATTACTAAATTTTTTGAACTCAAGCTTTTATCCAGAGTAATAGCCCAATTCACAAAGTTACTTAGGCAATTCTCACTAATCTTCACGCCTTTTGGCTTTCCGGAACTTCCGGATGTGAAAATTATATAGAAAATGTCATCATCTTTAACAGCAAGCGACGGATCTATATGATTTTCAGTATTTTCAAGAACAGAAGTTATTTTATTAAAATCAAAAATACTTGGGTATTCCAGATCGAGGTCTTCAACCGCAAGAACTAACGGATTCCCCAGCTCTTCTATTATCGATTTCACTCGTTCTGTGGGCAGAGAAACATCCACAGGACAATAAGCCCGCCCGGATCTTACTACCGCCAGAAAGCATATGAGCATGTATACACTTTTATGCCCGTAAACTACAATAGGCTTTTTGTCTTCACCAAGTTCTGATTCCAGATAAAAAGCTAATCTTCCGGATAAATCTATTAACTTCTCATAGTTCAATCCGGAATTTTTATTAATCAGTGCCCAATCAGTACTATCTGCATGTTTATATATTTCTGATAATATTTTCATTGTATTCCTTCCTGATTTTTACATATGTATTCTGAAAAACTGTCATTCCAAAGAGATGTAAAACGGACGAGTAAGCACTGTAAACAAACAACAAGATGCGGAGTGCTGGGGGGGGGGGCAAATAATTATAGACTTATTAACATGAACAGC
>JAISIJ010000353.1 GCA_031262245.1 Oscillospiraceae bacterium
TGTATGTTTCCTGCGTCGCTTTATTCATAATCCTTACTTTCCTTTTATTTTATCAATTTATTATACCACTTATCCATATATTTTGCAAGAATTTTTTTATAATTTTGTAGGAAGTTAAAACTTGTCAATACTTTTAAAAAAAATTTTTTAAAAATTTTTTTAAAAAGGTCTTTTAATTGGTTCAACCTTACCAATCCTGCTGTAATATAATTCGTCAGCAAGCATTGCAAGCGAATCGACTGAATCATCGTGTGGGTTTTTACCGGTCTGAACAAACATTGTTACTTCTTGCATAAATGCCCTGTATTCTCGACTGCGATATTTATCCGCAAGAAAATAAAATTTCTTAATATCGGGAGCAAACTGAATAATACGAGCCAATTTTGATTGGTTATTAGGAGCAGATTTTGAATAAATATTTATATGGATATTTGATTTTCGTAACTCTCTATCTACATTATCGGCATATTCATGACCGCCGTTGTTTGCCTCGAAACGTTCTTTATGTGGCATATGTTGTTTTGTTCTGCCGATAACTGCCGGATAGGTAATTGTCTTATCCCCTTTATTAAAAATAACATCGTGAATATACACAGACGAACCGTAAATATATGCAAAAGGCATTGAAAGACTGTCACCACCACCCCACGCCACATCACACACCGCTATTTTAAGAGGTTCACCCTCCGGCAATACTCCGTTATATGTGAGTAATTCGTCTTCGGGGAAAAGTAATCCCTCTCTGACATATGGATTACCCATATACTTAGCTTTCCAAGTAGCATCGTCAATACTGCTTTTCATATCCAAATAATATTGAGTATTAAAACCTAATTCATAACTATAATTGAAATTAGATTCGCCGTCTTCATTGAGAGCAGAAATAACTCGAAAACGATAACGAGAATTGTCAGCATATTGTTCTTGAATACGACCAAGAGGGTCACGAACACCCCAACGTGTTCCGACCATTAGTTCCCTTGCCCCCTGTTTTTTACGGTCTTTCAATTGGTTAAGATACGCATCATATTTTGCATCCATACGCAAAGGATTAAGTGATTCTTCCAAATCTTCAATAAGGTCGTCCGAGTAAAGAATACCGTCTGTTCCCACTTCCACAGCACCTGTCAATGTTCCCGAAATACTACGACAAGTGAGTGTCGGGAAACGCTTTTTCTTATCAAGGTCAATTGTTTCATTCTTAGCAGATGTATCAGCGAACTTAACTGACGGAAAAACATCAGCCCAAAGATACTGTGTATTATCGGTAAGAATCGATAATACCTCACGATAAAAACCATCTGTCAACTTATCTGAATGACCCGACATAACACTTGCGGCATTTGGATATTTACCCATAATCCAAGTTATAAAAAGTATGCACAGAGTACTTTTACCAGTTCTTGGAGGTAAGCTTATCCCCAAAAAGTCAATTTTTCTGTCATTTAAGTCCTGCAAATCGTCAACAAGCGGCTTAAAAATTTTTCTTCGAGGAGGATAAAATTTTCGTTCCGGGTCACGCAACCACTCTAAGTATAATAAATAACTGTCAAAATCATAAGGCGAAAGTGCGAGCAAAACTTTTTTGTTCAATGCGAACAAATCTTTAATGTAATTTTCTGATATATCGCTTTTGAAAATCGCTTTTTCAATATTCGGTATTAATTCTTTGAGATAATTAACGCCGAGCAATATATCTGTTTTTATTGTTTCCTTACAAATATAATACGCATCTTCAAATGACTGAAAATCAAAATCAGCCTTTTTTATTTTTAAAAAAATTTTTGACAGAATGTCTTCCATAATGTCCTCCAAATAAAAAAGCACATAACTATCCGCTCCGAAGAACGCACAATTATGTGCCGATATTATAAAAAAATTTTTATGAAATGATGGATAATGCCGCATCTGAATACATTGTTAACTCAATATGTTGATTAGATTGGATTTCAAATGTATCGCTCTGACCGGCTGATAATGTTACTCTACTGATTTCGTCATTGGTTTTATCGTCAATTATCATAACTATTCCTGTTTTTGAATTACATAACACATTATATTTACCTACTGGGATAAAATAATCAATATATTCGGGATATTTTTTATCTTGTTTTCCGTATAGACCTAACTCGCCGTAAATTAACCTAATAGTTCCGTCTTCGGTCACTATATTAGAATTTGTATCAATCCGTTTCCGGTCGGTAGAAGTAGGCATATTATTTTCAATAATAGCCCCGTTAACATCAAGATAGACACATTTCAGAGTTTCTTCTGAACTAACATCGAAAATAATTGTAAATGGAATACTGGATTCTACCCCCAATGCGTTTTTAGCTTTTACTGAACTCTGTAATTGGTATAAATTATCCTGTCGACCATATGACCAATTGAGTAAAGAAAAATCAGCAGTCAACGGATAAGTAAGTGCTAATTTGACGTTTTCCTCAGCATAAGGAATAAGCGTTTCGGCAAAATATTCATCAACAAGATAATCATCCACTTGATATGGTTCATATCCTTGTTCATAGATTTTTATTCCGTCTAAATTTATTGAATTTACTGTATTATCATAATTCATATATGTCAGAAAGTTATGCCGTTTATAAACAAACTGAAATCTCTTACCATTTGCCCAATCAGCAATACTTTTCCAATTGTATATTTGAGATGTATCCATTCCTATATCTGAACAAGCTAATTCAAATTCGGGAGAAAAATCAAACGGTCCTTTATCAACTCGTTCACAAGCTGCTAATCCTATTATTAAAAAAGAAAAAAATATTAAAATAATTCGTTTCATAAAAATCTCCTTGATTTTTAAATTATAATTTATTATAAACCAATTTGAAATAATGTCAACTTTTTTTGAAAATTTATATTTTTAAAAAACATAATGACAAAGGTGTATTGTTTTTCTATATATTCTTTATATATAATTTATTTTTTATAGTTCTATCGTAATTAGATTAATGAAAAAGTTACATTTATTACACTCTCTCGATAAAGGCGTATGGTTACTGGGTTTGTTTGATGTTTTTATGGATTTTTAGTTACTTTGGATATAGTGAAAAGAAAATGATTAATACAGATATATACAATATTAAATTTTTCTTTTTGTTTTTGGAGATTATTTACGCACGTCCCCCGCCCACCACACTAATTTCCATATAACCCCACGGGGGTATATCATAAAACAATCCGCCGCCAACCGCTAACTCCCCCTGTTTTATCACGTCCCATTAAACGCACAAAATAGCCCCTTACGGTGGCACTAATTCACTTCATTATATAATTAACGGAAAAAAAAGAAGAATATTTACAAGCTGAAAAAGAACGACCGGAAATTATAGTAAATCGGGAAGATGTTGTAATCCCATCAACAACACGTATTATGGCTGGTAAAAAAATCCTTGAAGATTATCCATATATGAAACTGTGTGCGAATGTGTATCCCGATAAAATTGGAAAAACTCTAATGGAATTTTTGGAAATGCATGAAAGTGACGGCACTCAACTTATTGATGTTGTAACACTTGAAAATGAGCAAGGAGTTACTGAAGAATTTTTATTGTTTGACTTTGTAAGGGATAGAGAAAATTCTTCATTAGAGTGCATAATATGTAACGATACTTTTTAGATAGCCTTAAAACTGGCTTTAAATCTGGGTTTATGCAATAATCGTAATTGCTGTTCTTGACCATTTAGCCGCTGAAATAACTTTTACGGGAGCAGTCGGCGTGACTGCTCCTATAAAGTTGTAAATAATCTCGATTTTACGAGTTTTTGTTTCTTTGTCGGTCTCAAAAATATTAATCCTGTCAATAAATTCGTGAAGTATTTCATAATTCAATTCAGTAATTTCTGTGTATTTATCGACAATTCTAATAAATTTCGTGATGTCTTGTTTGGATTTTTCAAAGTCTGATTTTGCCGTTTCATAGGTAGTAATTACTTCTTTAAGCTTTGCTTTTTCACTTTCAAAATCGGCGGTTAGATTTTCGAATTGCTCGTCTGTAATTTTTTCGAGTACACGGTCTTCCGTCAAGTTTACTTAGGGATACTTTTTAAGCCTAAAAATAATGGGAGACAACATCTGAAGTTGTCTCCTCAATTTGAATCATATTGTCCGATATGGTTGAAATAAATTTCTATTCGTTGCGAAACGGTTTGTTTTACAGCGTTGGTGTTCTTTTCTTTTTCGTGAACAACAATTTTCTGAATAAAAGACCTTGCTATTTCGGGAGTTAATTCTGTAATCTTATCGAACTTTTCTACCAGTTTGAAAAACGAATCCACGTTCGCTGTTTTTTCCTTTATGCTTTCCACCTCAATTTTCAGAGTATCAGCTGTTGAATTCAATGTAGATTGTTCTGTTTCATATCCCGCAAGCATTTTGTTAAAACGTTCATCGCTGAGCCTGCCCGAAACGTTATCTTCATAAATCTTGTTTATAATTTTATCCAAATCTGCAATTCGCCGTTCTGTTTTGGTAAGTTCGGAACTTTTTGATTTAAGCATTTTGGCGTTTTCTTTATTTGACGCTTTGTAAATGCATTCGGCAAAAGCCTTTTTATTTGTTTTTGCTTCTGCAACGGTTTCTTGAATTTTTGCAAGAACAATATTTTCCAAAATGTCATATCGAATCGAATGTCTACTGCATTTTTCTTGAAAACTCGAAAGACCGTGAGAATATGTTTGACAAATAAAATAACCGTAATTGTGACGAATACTGTTCTGTTGACGCATATTTACACCACAATCGGCACATTTTACGAGCCCGAAGGTGACTACATTGGGGTGCTTTATTTTACTCGGTTTTGCTCGACTTTCGGAAAGTTGTTTGACGATTTCAAAAGTTTCTCTGTCAATAATCGGAGGGTGGTGATTTTCAATTCTGACCCATTCTTATTTCGGGCGATAAATTCGAGTGTGATTTTTGTATGAAACCGTGGTAGTTTTTTGTGCCAAAAAAACGCCGATATATGCCTCTTCTTCGAGC
>JAISIJ010000406.1 GCA_031262245.1 Oscillospiraceae bacterium
ACGAGGCAGTAGCAATGCAGAATTTAATTGATAACTATGGATTAACCCAAGAAGATGTGGCAATTCGTTTGGGGAAAACTCAAGGAACGGTTGCAAATAAAATTCGGCTACTTAAATTGACGGGAGAAGAAAAAGCACTGCTGCTTCAGCACGGTTTAACCGAAAGGCACGCACGAGCTCTTTTGAAATTGAAAGACTTTGACGATAGAATGAATATAATCGGACTTATTATCAAACAAGGACTTAACGTAGAAAGAACAGAACAGGCGATTGAGGCATACATAAACAAAGCTGTTGTTGCCGAACGTGAAAAAAGCCGTTGTATGCTGTTTAAAGATGTACGCCTGTTTATGAATACCATAAACAAGGCGGTCGAGAATATGAAATCCGCCGGCATAAAAGCACGCACGAAGAAGATTGAACACGATGATTGCATAGAATACCGTGTGATGATACCGATTGAAAACAAAAACCCCGTAGGTGCGGTTACTTCTTGACGCTTTTTCCGTTTAAGACGTGAAGTTTAATTTATATATTTTTCGGCTCGGCAGAAATTTTATCTTCCGAGCTGACTTTTTTTGAATAATTTATATTCTTAATTCGTATAAATTATGAACAAATTATTAATAATTAAAAAATAAACGTTTTATCTATTGACAAATTTAAATAAATATGTTATAATTACAGTGTGCAATTTTAAAAACAGATGATATTATAAATTAAAATGGGAGATAATATGACACAAATAGAAACGCCGACAACGACACTCGTTAAGACTTCAACCAATACCAAACTCGTTCTCACGGGGATTTCGGCGGCAATCGTGGTTGTTTTTCAATTGTTTATCTCAATCAAATTTGTTGCTTTTTAATAGCACTTGCACTTGTTTCGATAGTAATCGGGGCTTGTGTTTACGGTTCTCTTTACAAGATGTTGTTGGGGCTGATATTCGAGGGGGCTGGTGTTCGGGGGAATTGATATTTAAGGGATTAATATTCAGAGGGCTGATGTTCGGATTTGTTGTTCTTATAAACTGTGACGAAACACTCTTTTTGAATTTATATATTAAATTACTGCAAAAATTTTACATATGATAGAATGATTACGATAGGTTCGAGAATGATAAGAAAAAAATTAAATTACGAAAGATTATTCTCAATTAAATTTTAAAGTGAAATAAAATGAAATCTATAAAACAAATTAATAAAGAAGAACGAATTGAAAAACTCAGACAAGAATCATTAAAACAGGCAGAAGAAAACGCAATTAAAGAAAAACAGAATGACGAATATCGCAAAAAACTTCACAAAGAAAAAATTGAAATTAAAAAAGGCGAGTATAAAACCGAAAAGAAAAAGTCAAAAACATACAAACATAAATTTATGCCTATTGAAATCGGTATAGCCGTAGCTTTTGCGGCTATCGGGGCTGTTCTTGTGTGGAACTTGTTTTCAAAAGAAAAATATGACCTGACGGTGCTTGTGCTTATCCGAAACGCTGCTATTGAAGATGAGTGTGATGATATTGCCGAATATTTTACACAATTTGCAGACGACTTTAATGATGACGGAGAAGTTACTGTTAATGCGTTTTATATCCCGGTCACGTCGGCGAATGATGATATGGCGGGAGTTAATCCGGGACAATATCTTGCAGACAGCGGAAACCTCAGTATTCAGCTTGAAAGATACGACAACTTGATTATTATTGCAGACAGCAATGCCGATGACTATGTTATGCCCGAATATAATTTGTATGACTTGGCTTATGAATTTGACGATGAACTCAGTGACGAGTTTATCAAGGATAAAAAATTTCATATTTCAAAAAGTAAGTTAAAAGAAAAAATAGGGTACGGATATTATTTTTCTGATGATGCGTATATCGGTTTAAGACTTGCACCTGAGAAAGACAAAGAAAATTTTCAAACACAGTTAGAGATAATTAAGAAAGTAATAAACGATTTATCATAGGAATTCATTATGCCGAGAAAAATTAAAAACATTGCAGTAATCGTGTCAGATATTGACAATGAGTATCAAAACAATATAATTAAAGGCATTAAAAAGTATTCGGAAGAATATGATGTTAATGTCGCCTCGTTTATAGCGTTTACGGGGTATTTTTCCAATATGCGTCACGATATCGGCGAATATAATATTTACAACCTAATTAACTTTGACTACTTTGACGGGGTTATTTTGGTGACGAATACTATTACATCGCCTACTATGCAAAAGAGAATTTTTTCTAAAATCAGAGAAACAGGTATTCCTGCTGTGTCTATTAACTTTGACATTGAAGATTTTTATTCTATTTGTATTGACAATGAAAAAGCAATGGAGAATATTGTAAGGCACTTTGTCGGACACCACGGGTGCCGTACCATAAACTATATTTCCGGGCCGCTCGGCAACCCGGAATCTAATCAGCGTATTAACGCATACAGACGTGTGCTGGCAGAATACGGTATTCCTACCGACGAAAGACGTATATTTTACGGAACTTTTTTAGGCGAGGACGGACCTGTAGCCGTTAATGATTTTATCAAGTCCGGGCTGCCTATGCCCGAGGTTATTATCTGTGCCAACGATGAAATGGCTTTGACTACAATTTTAGAACTGCAAAAGCAAGGCTATAATGTCCCTAATGATATAATGGTGTCGGGTTTTGACAATATTTATTCGGCGAGAACAAATTCACCGAAGCTTACAACGGTAGAATGTCCGCATCTTTTGTCGGGCTATCACGCTTGTAAGATTATTCAGGGGCACTATGACGGAGTTAATCAGCCGCGTTATATGACGCTTAACACTACACCCATTTATTCCGAGAGCTGTGGGTGCGATACGGGAATTTCGGATGATATTACAGAATTCAGGAAGAAAAATTTCCTTAATTTGAAAATGTATTCCACA
>JAISIJ010000460.1 GCA_031262245.1 Oscillospiraceae bacterium
TTATTGCATGTAATTAAGAATAATAAACCAGAAATAGTTTTGTTTTCTTTTTATGAGGAAAATAGTAAAGAGACAATTTCTTTTATTAATACACTAAGACTTTCAAATTATAAGTCACCGATTCTGCTGGGAGGCATATACGCAACTTTAAATACTAAAACTGTATTGAATTCACTTGTTGATCCAACAAATGTTTGGTGTGTTCGCGGAGAAGGGGAAGAAGTTTCTGTTGAATTTGCAAAAGAAATAGAAAATGGGAACAAACAGCCTTCGATCAAAGGAATAGCTTATAAAAATAAAAATGAAATTGTTAATGATGATTTTATAAATATAGTTTGCGATATTAATAGTTTGCCGTTTCCTGACCGCTCTGTTATGGACAGAATTTATGAAAAAATAAATACTTCAGTTTATTTATTATCCTCACGAGGTTGCTATGGGAATTGTTCGTTTTGTATCCTAAACATTTATAATTCCAAAGTTGCAGCGCATGACAAGCAAAAAAAGTGGCGTGAAAGAATAATCTCATCCGTCGTTGACGAAATGGAAGATATATCAATTCGTTATCCGGGTGCATTAATTAAATTTGTGGATTCCAACTTCATTGGCAGGAATCCACAAAGAGGATTATTGTTGGCTGATGAAATAAAGAGAAGAAATTTAAATGTTAAATTTGCTATTGAATGCAGGGCAAATGATGTTAATGAAGATATTTTAACAGCATTGAAAGAAGTTGGATTAGTGTCAATCTTTATTGGTGTAGAATCAGGATCAAAAAGTGTTTTAAATAGATATAACAAAGAAATTACTGTAGAGCAAAATCAATCCGCAATAGACACAATACGAAAGCTTAATATTGGTCTAAAAATGGGTTTTATTCTTTTTGATGAATTTTCAACCATAAGTGAACTCAGAGAAAACACAGAATTTTTACACAAAAATAATTCGTGTGTTTTCCATCCATTTCGTCCATTAATTATAGAAAAATATAGTGTCGAAAATAAAAAATATGATTTTCCAATTATTAAGGATGAAAGAGCGAGATTATCTTATTATATTATTAAAGATATATGTTCAAAGCTTCTTCCATACAGGCTGCAATTAGATGCATTGAGAAAAAAATCGGAACATAAAGAATTAACCTATTCTATTTTAGGAAAATTTATTTTATTCGATAAACATGCTATGGATTTATTACTTTCTATGTGTGAAGATACAAAAATGAACTCAATTACAATACAAAATGAATTAAAAAAGCTTTTTGAATACTTTATAAATGTAATAAAATTTGATTTTAAAATTTTAAATTAATTTGGGATGGTAATAATGGAAACTATTAACTTAAATATATTTAATAAAATTTTGAATATAAGAGCCGAGGTGCAGAATGAGCTTGATGATGTTTACCATACATTTTCCTATTTTTTATCAGATGTAAATGTAGACAAAGCGGATATAAATATCATCATTGAAAAAAATAATGAAAATGAATACCGTATCGTTTATGATGATAAGATTAGTGCATGTGCTAAAGTGAATTTATATCCAAAACTTTGTGATATTATTAAACGCACAATTATTTTAAAAACGAGTTTATTCTGTTTTCATGCTGCTGCAGTAGAAAAAAACGGTAAAGCTTTCATATTTGTTTCAACGGGAAACTCCGGAAAAAGTACATTGTGTACATCTTTGATTTTAAATGACTATAAATTATTATCTGATGACACATGTTGGCTCGACATTGATACTGGCATTATACATCCTTATCCGCTTGCAATTGGAACACGCTATAAAACACTAGATGTTTTGCCAGCATTGCGTGACATTGTTATTCAAACTACATTCCCGGGAAAACTTATTATACCGATACTAAACGATTGGGTTGCATCACCTTGTAAAGAATTTGTATACTTCCTTTGGGATCTTGATTTAAAATCTTCTAAATTTAATATAGAAACTGTGGAAAACGATGAATTGGCATACAATTTACTAGCTCATTCATTTAGTTTTAAATATTGCAATAAAAAGAAAGAAGCCTTTGAAAAATTAATATACACAATAAATAAAAGTAAATGTTATAGCTTAAAAGGTCATAACTTAAGTCTGCTTCCCCAATTATTAAAGGAACTTTCATAAAGGAGAGCATATTGATGCATACTGACATGTATTATCATGTGAATGAGATTACTGATGGCTATGATAATGTTTGGATTCAAGGAATAAGCGAAACAGGCAAAACAACTTTTTTAAAATACCTTTTTGATAAAGATATTAAACATTCTTATAAGTGGATGCTTGGCGGTTGCCCTCCACAAAAAAGCTTTGAATATTATAGCCATTTAATTGAAGATATTTGCCAAGTTAAATATACAGCAGGTAATAGACTTTCGATATATATTGTTATTTTTCCGCTGATTCTTTTGGTGCTTCTTTGAACGAAGATTTAATTGTGTATTCAATTCGTAAGTGTGTAGATTATTTGACTGATGAATCGGAATTAACTGTGCTATTCCAAGGCGGAGAAGCTTTGTTAGAATATGATTCTATTCGTAAAGCGTTAGACAAGCTTGGTCATCAACCGAAGATTCATTATCAAATGCAAACAAATGGAACTCTCATAAATGAAGATACAATGAATATGTTTGAAAAATATAATATGCATGTTTCTTTTAGCTTAGATAGTCATATGGAAAGTCATAACAACTTGCGTAGTAAAAAATCTGATATATTCCTCCAAAAAATATTTAATGTTTGTGAAATGTTTCAAGAGCGAAATTTAGATTATGGAATAATATCAGTAGTTTGTAAAAATAACATGGATGATCTTCGTTCTATGTTTCAAGAATTTATAAAAAGAGGCATACATACTTTTGCATACAATCTTTTATGGCCAATAGGTCGAGCAAAAAGTGAAGGACTTAATGAATTAGTAGTTCCTACAACACAACTAGTTGATACCATGTTTGATGTCTACAAAGATATTTATAAGTTTAACATCGAACAAGGGTATGCTCCATTTAAAAAAATTCACGAGCGAAATCTATTTATGTTATGGAGAAGATTATTTTATAGACAATTAACTAACTATATGTGTATGAATGCTCCTTGTGGAGCTGGTATTAATACACTCACGGTAGATACTGACGGACAGGTTTTCCCTTGCGCGCTTATGTTGCCGCCGCTTGAAGATGGATTTCAAATAGGAAACATATATACCGACAGTATGTCTTATTTACTTCAAAAAGATAGCTTAGTTAAGCATCGTAATTTAGCCCAAATTCCTCAATGCGCTTCATGTTCATATAAGGCCGCTTGCGCAGGAGGCGGTTGCGGCATTGCATATTATCATTTGAAAAAAGATATAAATGCTGTCAGTATCTATTGCGACTATTATTACGAAATTCTTTCTGCTATGATTGAACATGCTATGTTGCAAATGGAAGTACGGATATTAAAAAATTTTTGAAAGGCAATTTATTATGAATGCATTCATTGAAGTAAATAATTATTGTGAATTGAAATGTCGTTTTTGTGTAGCTGATTTGGGATATAAATATCCAAGCACAAACATTTCATTAGATCTGATCGATGAAATAATAAAGAAATATAAAGATGATAAAATGAAAGCTGCATTTATCACAGGAGGTGAACCTCTTTTACATCCTGCAATAAATGATATTGTTTGTAAATTTGCAGCTAATAATTATTACACATACATAACAACAAATGGGCAACGCTTTAGTAACGAAAAATTTGCTGTTGACTTTATGTATAGCGGAATACATCGCATCTCAATCCCTGTATATGGATGTTGCTCTTCGATATATGACGCCATGACGGGCGTAGAAGGTTCTTTTAATGCATTAAAGCTTGGTCTGGATAATATTTTCTATATTAAAAGAAAGTATGCTTCGCATATTAAAATTGAATTGAGATTGCTCATGGCCAAATATAATATTAGTAACAATAAGAATGTTGTTGAATGGATTCGTGAAAATTATCCCGATGTCGATTATTTGTCTATACTTGGCTTGCAACTCTCCAGTAGAACTAATAATTATGAGCATATGATAGAAATATCTATGACCGAAGCTGCACCTTACTTGCGCTCTTGCCTTAAAAAGATACGTGAATATGGTATTAAGTGTATTATTACTGGTATACCACTATGCGTTTTAGGCGAAGAATTTTCTGATTATTATGACAAAAAGATAAATTCTATAACAGAACAAGTTCAATTATTTCCTCACCTTTCTATAAAGCCGCATTTAAAAACATTAGCCGACTGTTTATATAGAGAAGAATCTTCAAAGAAAAAATCAAGTGATGTTTGTCAGCAATGCCGTTATCAAATTGCTTGTGAAGGCGTTCAAGAACGCTATATACAAAAATATGGTTTTGATGATTTGAAAGCTATTACTTAAAAAAGTACGGAGTGTAAATTTTATGGACGATTATAAATATATATGGGAAAATTTTATTAATGAATTATTACTAAAAAAATATGATCGTGCTACAGAGTTATGGGATCCTGATACACGAAATGTTTTTATTAAAAATGCAAAGAGTTTTCATAAAAAACATAAACGTTGGAAAATAGTAGAATATTGTGGTGTTTATAATGATGACTATATTATTATTAAATACCTTTCTCCCCAAGGCTTTATCGCTAAATCTATTTATGCTTTTAATAAATACAAATCAGGAAATAAAAACTTATACGGGAAAATAATATCTATTTTATATAATTATATCAAAAATATAAGAGAATATCGCTTCGGACGTATTAATTCTCTTTGCGGAGTATTACTTAAACATTTTGACGTTTTATCAAGAGAATTTTGTAATTATGATGTAGTTAAAAAATATTCAATAATTAAATTAAATAATAAGATATATATTGGATGGTCATATGCGAAATCAATAATCCCTAAATCAATATGTCATATATATGAATATGATACATTCATTTTTAAATCAGTTATAGATTATTCTATACATATTCCAATGTTAAGAAAATTAGATATATATATAAAAAATGTAATAAAAGACATAAATATTAGTGTCCCTAAAATAAATATTTATTTTCATGCTGAAATAAATAATCCGCAAACTGGTATTCCGAAAGCTTTTTTTACAGTACCAGGTAAAAACGATATATGTATTTATAGCATAAGGGTTAATTACAATACTTTAAGACATGAAATGTTGCATGCAATTATATCTTCAGCCACATCAAGTTGGCCGCCTTTATTCTTTAGAGAAGGATATGCTGAATCATATGCAAAAACAAATGAAACGTATATAAATCTTTTAAAACAAAATTATCCCATAAAGTTATTAACGAATGATCTTCTGTTCTTTGATTACACGGAGGTTCCACCAGCTATTGCAGGTATTTTTGTAAAGTATCTAATTCAAAAATACGGTGTAAATAAATTCTATTCAGTATATTCGATTGCTAATGACATGAATGTCAAAAAAACATTAAAAAGAGAATATTCATTAACAATACATCAGTTAAAAAATGAAGTGTTGGATTTTTTAAAAGCTACAAATAATTAATTCATATAAGGAGTTTTAAATGGATATTGAGCTTGATATAATTAAATCATTTTTATCGGAAATTACAAATGATGATGTTTCTTCAGTATTATACGATCATAAATGTTATGATATAATTTTCCGATTACCTAATAGTACTTGCTTTGATAAGGCATGTAAAAAATATATATTTAATAAAAAGCGTATGGAAATTTATTATAAAGAAATTAAACCTTTATTGGAACAATTGGGTATTCCTTTCGCAATAGTCAAAGGCGTGGTATTATCTCAAACAGCATACGGAAACCCATTTATTCGGAATTCAGGTGACATAGATATTTTAGTTGCTCCTCAAGATATTTCAAAAGTATATCATGTTATGAAAAAAAACAACTTCATTCAAGGAACAATTATTAATGGAGGCATTGTTGCCGCATCACGCGAAAAAAGAGTTTATCAAACATTTTACAGCCATCAATTATTACCTTTTATAAAAAAAACTGATTCCTGTTTATGTCCCTATATTTGTGTAGACATAAATACAAATATTGTTTGGGGAGAAAACAACAATAAGATTGATATGCAAGAACTACTCTCGCACCGAGAAATAATAAATATTGAGGGAATCGGATTATATAAACTTGATCCAATTAATGAATTTATTGCTTTGTGCTTACACCATTATAAAGACATGAATTCAATATATTTATTATATCAAGGAAGTTTGAATCTTAAATTATATCTTGACATATACAGATACATTCAACATCAGGAAAATAATCTCTTAATAAACGAATTACATGCCAGAGCAAATAATCTAAATGTATTGCCTTATGTGTTTTATTGCATAGAGCAAACTGCGCAATTATTTCCCGATCGAATATTAAAATTTTATAGTAATTCATTAAAAACAACAGAGGGTGAAATATTGTTAAATAGATTTGGATTAGATGATAGAGAGCAAAAAATATGGAAATTCCCATTATTAGAAAGATTATTTTCTGTTGATTTTCATGAAAAATTTATAAGCATGTTAAGCGAAGATGATGTTAAAAAAATAAATTTAAATATTAGTATGATGCATTAAAGATATCATTAATGTTATTAGGCATATTTATTCTAAAAGGATGATTAAAATGAAAAAATTAAATGTGAATGAAGTTCTAAGCATTGTAAACTCTGCTATAAAAACACGTGCAGAAGAAAACAATCAAGATAAAAAAGAAACAATAGTTATAACGAAAGATCAAATTAATACTGATTTTAGCGAACTGGATATAGATTCTATCACATTTATAAGTATTGTTGTATCATTAGAGGGTGAATATGAAATTGAAATTCCTGATGAATATTTATTGATGACAGAGATGAATAACATAATGAAAATATTTCAAGTGCTCAAAGATGTTATTGAAAATCAAATTATGAATGAGGATACAATATAATGATAAATATACCACTAAAAATAGCTGTCATTTCAAACGTGATATTTGATCCATACTTTGCTCCGCTTATAAAGAAAAAATTTACTCCGATAAAAATTGAGTTGTTGCCTATACCGTATTACGAGCGTAATGAAGATGAATATGAAATAGTAATAAAAAAAGCAGATTACACAATTATTTGGTTGAACATAGAAAACATGGCTTTAGATATTTGGAATAATGATGAGATAATAAGGATAAGTGAAAAATTATATAATGATATTTCAAAACTGAGCCAAACAAAAATTATTTGGTTTTCGCATGAAGACTATTTTGCAAAATCGTATCTTGCTCGCGGTCACGTATTTTATGGAGCGATAGATAGTTTGAATATAAAAATGAATGAATTATTTCTCGATAAAGATAATATTACTTTCATAGATTTGAAATATCTCATCGCTGGTGTCGGCGTAGCTAACGCATATGATAATAAAGGAAAATATCGTTGGAATGCGCCATATTCCAAAACCTTAATCCAAGCCACCGTTGACGAAATACATAAACAATACCTTATTGATAAAGGAATGACGAAAAAATGCCTTGTTCTTGACTGCGACGGCGTTCTTTGGGGCGGTGTCATTTCCGAAGATGGAATAGAAAATATAAAACTCGGCGGGAGCGGCTTTGGACGACCTTATCAAGAATTTCAACGATTTTTAATAGATTTATATAGCCACGGCGTTGTTCTCGCCATATGCAGCAAGAATGATTTGTCCGATGTAATGACTGTTTTTAACGAACACAGCGAAATGGTTTTAAAAGAAGAACATATCGCTTGCTTTCAAGTGAATTGGGAGAACAAGCCGGACAATTTAAAGCGAATAGCTGAAATTCTTAACATAGGTCTTGATAGTATGGTTTTTATTGATGATTCAACTGTTGAAGTTGAAGCTATTAAATCTATGTTACCGGAGGTAACAGCGGTATTATACGATCGCGATAAGGTTTATGATGGCTTATCTTGCTTTAATTTGAAAAAAAAAGTAAATTTATCTGACATTACAAAGCGGAATGACACTTACAGAACAAACCAATCTCGTGAAGCCCTTAAATCCAAATACGACAATTATGATGAGTATATTGCTGCCCTTGATATTAAGATAGATATTCATGAAGCATTGCCAATTGAATATAGTCGTATAGCGGAGTTGACTCAGAGAACAAACAAATGCACGAATGGTAAGCGATATACTGTTACGAAAATTAAAGAGCGATGTAATAGCAATATAATGCTGTATTCTGTTAATGTATCTGACCGCTTCTCTGATTTTGGACTTGTTGGTGCGATAGAGATAGATAATGAAACTCTTGAATTGTTTTGTTTGTCGTGCCGTGCTTTAGGTAGGAAAATAGAAGATTATATGATATTATTTATAAAAAACAATCATGTAATTAAAAATATGGATTTCTATATATCGAAAAACAATTATTATATTAAAGAATTATTGTGTGGATGCCTTATATGAAAAAAATATTTGATTTGATATTTATATATATATTGAAAGCCATATTCTTTATAATATCAAAGTTCCACGTAGTAGGAACAAAAAGAACTAAAGGGATATTGGTACTTTCGTATTTTAATTTGGGAGATTTAATTTGCGATACACCAAGTTTAAGAGCTTTGCGAGTAAAATATATTGATTATAAAATAATTTGTTTAGTTAGGTCAGTTCCTCATAAAGAATTAATGGATAAATGTCCATACATAGATGAAGCAATTATTATATATTCGGAAAAAAAGAATTCATTATTATTTTATATAAAGCAATTAATCATATTGTTTAATGAAAACATTTTCGCAAGTTTTCAATTAGTCAGACATTATGGTCAATTACGCAGATCTGCAATTCCTTATATTTTAGGAATCAAATATCGATACGGATTATTAAATAAAAATAGACCAGAATTTAATAAATGTTATAGCAATCCTATAATAACAAATAACTATAGGTCAAGAACCGATGAATCTCTATTGGTAGTGGAGTCTGCTGATATAGAGATTGTTAATAGGGAAACATTTTGCTGGTTCGATAATGAGGATATTAAAACATTATCGAAAAAAGTTAATTTTTTTAAAGATAAATATACTATTATTATTCATCTAGGTGGAACAGATCCGATGAAATGTTGGAATATAATTAATTATGTAACTGTGGCAAAAAAATTACATAATAAATATGACTGCCAATTTATATTAACTGGTGTCTATGATGAACATGAAAAAATATGTTTATTCATTAAATATGCAAATCTTAATAATGTGATCGATTTATGTGATAAATTAAATATATTTGAACTGTTTGCGCTTATCTCAAAAAGCGATTTAGTAATAACTAATGATACAGGGCCGATGCATTTTTCTATAGCATTAAAAAAAAATACTGTAGCTATATTTGGACCCACACCACCCAGTTACGCAATCGGCAATACGGATCGTCCGTTTTTAAAAGTGGTTAGAGGAGAAACTTCTTGTGTTAATCAAAATCTATGTGATATATATAACAATATCGGTAAAAAATCTAATACTATAAATTCCATTTGCGAATCTAAATATATGGTATGTGTTGATAAAGTAAGCACAGATCAAGTTTATAAACAATGTGTTTCTTTAATGGAAAATTTATGACTATTGGAGGTTTAATATGAAAGATAATAATACAAAAGATAATATAAAAAATATAATATCATTAAACTATATTATAAGCGAAATAAAAGTAGATAAATTTTTTATGATTACGCAGGATGATTTAAATGCGTTATGTACTTTAATAGATAGTATAAATGCAAATATTATGATAGAATTTGGAGTACAACAGGGATGCACTGCTTCAGCAATATTAAAAACATTTAATTATATACATAAATATATTGGAATTGATGTTGAAAAAGGTTATGAACCATTCTATAGTTTCCAAAAAAAAGAGATACCCTATGATGCAGGTTGTTATGCTAAAAAAGATGCTCGTTTTAACCTTATTACTAAACCTAAAGGAACATTTGATATATCTTATAAAGAACTGCCCATCGCTGATATTATCTTTATAGATGGTGATCATTCTATAAAAGGCATAATAAATGATACAATATTAGCTTTCGCATCTATAAGAAAGTATGGTATTGTTTGTTGGCATGACTATCGTAGTTTATCCATTATTAAAAAAGCATTATCTGTGTTATCGAATAAATTTAATTTAGAAATTTCATGTTTAAAAGATTCAAACATTGCCTATACAATATTTGATTTGCCTAAAAGTAAATTTATAAAATTATTAAAAAATATTGTTTGATATAAGTTTATATTAATGAGGCGGTTTTTATCATGAAATATATAATTAATAATATTTTATCCTCAAATAAAAAGGTATTAGTTATCGGCGACATTATGTTAGATAAATATGTTTCCGGTGATATAAACAGATTGTCTCCCGAGGCTCCAATTCCGATTCTTTCAAACACTCAAATTCATTATAAGTTAGGCGGGGCTTCTAATGTATGCATGAATATCCACTCGGTAGGTATCAAGGTAGATTTGATGGGTTGTGTTGGTAATGATGAAAATGGGAATAAAGTAATTGAAATTCTAAAAGACAATAATATTTCGAGTAAATATGTATTTAGAGATAATCAGATGTTGACAACAGTAAAAACCCGTTATTTATCAAATACCGGTAATCAGCTTCTTCGCTTGGATAAAGAACGTTATTATGAATATCCCGATGTAAGCGAATTAGTACAAAAATTTAATGAAATTGTTGAAATTTATGATCTAATCGTATTATCTGATTATGCCAAAGGATTTTTAAGTAAATCTTTTTTAAAAGAAATTTTCACATTAACAAATAGATACAATAAAAGAACGATCATCGATCCTAAGAGCAATGATATCAGAAAATATGATGGTTGTTATTTAATAAAGCCTAATAAAGAAGAGTTTGAGAGGTTTTATAAAAGCACTAAAACATCCATTGAATACATAATTAATAATAGCGAAAACATATTGACTGAACTTGATGTTGAACGGCTTTTAATTACTTGTAGTGATCAAGGAATGATATACCTTCGTCGCGGTGAAAATCCTTTTTATCAACCATCATATTGCCGTCAGGTCACAGATGTAACAGGTGCAGGCGACATTGTAACAGCGATGTTGGCTGTTGGTTTTATATGTGATTTATGTGACGAGGAAAGTATTATGTTAGCAAATAAATGTGCGGGAGTGTCTGTAGAACAAAGAGGAACCTCCGTAATGGATGTCGATGACCTGAAAAAAGTTCTTCCCGTCTCAAACAAATTAGTAAAAAATAAAGATATATTACCTTTGTTGCGCGCACATTATCAAAGCAAAAAAATTGTCTTCACGAATGGGTGCTTTGATTTATTGCACATTGGACATCTTGATCTATTAAAGCAAGCTCGTCAACTTGGCGATGTGTTAATATTGGGGCTGAATAGCGACGCTTCGATACATGCTCTTAAAGGTGAGAGGCGACCAATTTGTAACGAAAAGGATAGGACAACCTTTTTAACATTGATTTCAGAGGTCGATTGGATTATTCTTTTCAATAATGAAGAAGAGCTTCTTATGATAATAGAAGCTCTTTGCCCAGATATATTAGTAAAAGGAGAAGAATATCGAGGCAAGCAAATAACAGGAAAGGAATTTTTGGATTCGGTTGGAGGTGAAATTGTTTTAATTCCTCATAAATATAATACATCCTCAACGAATATCATAAAAACTATAAAATCAAGGATGAGTTTACATGAATAGCTTAATTAGCCATTTAAATAACCGAGCGATTGTATACGATAAAATCTTGTCAGATTACGCATTTATTACCGTAGTTAATGATTTATACACTAAAATTCGCGAAACAATTTTGCGTGGAGGGAAATTATTACTTTGCGGTAACGGCGGTAGTGCTGCAGATTGTCAACATATCGCCGGAGAATTTGTTGGCAGATTAACGAAAGAGAGAAATGCTTGGCCTGCACTTACCCTTTGTTCTGATGTAGCTGTCATGACTTGTTTAGGGAATGACTATACATATGATAATATTTTTAAGCGGCAGATTGAAGCTCATGGGAGCGAAAAGGATTTATTATTAGCTTTAAGCACTAGTGGAAATTCAAATAATATCTGCGTCGCAATACAGACTGCAAAAGAAAAAAATATTCTTACTTATTCAATTACCAATTATATTGGAGGAAAAATGGCCGAGCTTTCTGATTATATTTTAAAGATACCTTCGGAAAACGGACAAATTGTTCAAGAAATTACTATGATGGTATTTCATATTATTTGTGAAATGCTAGAGCATGATGAAACAATATGAATAAATGCGTTTTCCTTGATAGAGATGGTACTATTAATATTGATAAAGGATATACATATCTACCTTCTGATTTAGAAATTATCTCGGGAGTACCTGAAGCATTAAAAATGATAAAAAGCAAAGGATTTTTATTAATCGTAATTATGAACCAATCAGGAATCGCCAGAGGAAAGTATAAAATTAATGACATTGATGTGTTTCATAATGAAATTAACCGACAGCTAATTGCAATAAACAGTGTACCTATTGATGCTTTTTATGTATGCCCGCATTATGTTTTAGGGACTGTTTTACCATATAACACGGAATGTAACTGTCGAAAGCCATTACCGGGAATGATTCTACAAGCGGTAAAAGATTATAATATTGATTTATCATTATCCTATATGATAGGTGATAAAGAAAGCGATGTATTGGCTGGGAAAAATGCGGGAATAAATAAAAGCTATCTAGTTGATTCGAATCACGATATATTATATTATGCTAATATATTTTTTTTAGTGGCCGATGAAACAAACCCCGAAAACGCTCTATTTCACACTCGCGCCAAACCAATCATATAACAATAAAAAGGAGAAAAAATGTCAAACAACAAAAAAATGTTGAAACTCAATAAACCTATGATCTATTGCCATACAGTTATTGGTGCAATGTCAAGCATAGCAGAGGAAAAGGATTTGGGTTGGATTTTCAGCAATTTTACACAAATTATGTATAATGATGATTGGCGTGAATTTATCTTTGATGATCAGAACAGATTGCTTGAAACTTGTCCGTTTATACAAATGAATTCAGTAATGTTTGAAAAAAGCGAGTTCAATTCACAATTGTTTATAGATAGAATTACATATATGATTGATAATGATTGTTATGCTTTTCTCTTTCTTGACAGAAAAATTCTATCAATAAATGATTCTCATTTTGCTCATACTACGCTTATTTCCGGTTATGACAAAGACAAAAAAGTGTTTTATCTCAATGATAATTACGATCAAGGAAGATTTATAACGATAGAAATGGATATGGAAACCACCGCAGAAGCATTCCGGTCTGCATGGACTTATACGTCAGCAGATGAAAATTATTGCGATCGTTCCGAGGTATACCCGTTTTTGAGAAATGTAAGTATGTTAAAATATAATACAAATGTTAGCATATCCATGGACATAGATAATTTTTACCGTCAACTCAAGTGCTTTATTAACGCCGAGAGTATATTTCTTTTTTGTGATAGAAAGAAAGCGCATTTTGGATTTAATGTTTATCAACTGATTATTGATATACTTCATGAAAGGTGCGATTTCCCGCTTGAAACAAAGGATTTTCATGTTTTATATGAGCACAAATTAGTTATGAAAAAACGAATCGAATACATGATAAGTAGCGGGTTTTTGCCATCAGATAAAGGATATTTGGAAATATCAGATAGGATATGCGATGAATTCATGGCGATAAGAAATTTATACTTAAAATCTATGATAGGCGAAGCGAAAAGCAAAAATAATATTATAGAGAAAATTTGTGAACGGCTTCGTGATTCGCAAAAAATCGAAATAAAATTTTATAACAATCTTATCTCCGAGTATAATAAATCATAAATATGATTTATTACCTATTTGCGAACACTTGCCTACCTATTTTTAAGCTTTAAATTTGCACTTTATCACCAAAACTATATTGGTTTATTTACAACATATAATAACACGCTTGCTAAGAAATTAGTAGGCGTGTTACCGCTTACGGCTGTATTTTTTGCTTTATCATCAGCCATATTTGACTGAATTGCTACACATTCCATAAATTCATTAACAAATTCTTCATAGCTTTTGCCGATTACATCAATGATCGTATTTCCATAATCTATGATGCAAAGCACATTTTCAATCTCAAACCTTTTTCCCGTACTTTTCATTAACAAAAACTAAATATTTTCTGTATGCTGTTATCAAGGGCTTTTGCCTATGATAGCGGCTTTTTTTATTTCCTTTAATATGTTTTTTGCATGAAAAAATGCTCTTTTTGAATATTTCATACCGAAAGGAGTGATAAGTTATGCCAATCATACATACCCGCCCCCGCGCTCCTCCCTGTTTACTTGATTGTTTCCATCGTGCTTGTCTGAAAGGTGGACAAGCCCCATTAAATCAAGAAAACAGGAGGATGCCATAGTGCAAAATTCAGTCAATAAAAAGAACGAAAACATCAAGTATTCGTTCGCAAACAAGGAGCGAAGCTCATACTCGGAAGCTGATTTCTTGCGGGATAATCCCGGCAAAACCGCTGCCGATTATGTCGAGTTCAAAAAACTCTCCGATGAGGACAGTCACAACCAGAAACTTGCCGATTATCGCTCTACTTACTTAAACCTGAACCTCGATTTCTGCGATAGACGCGGGATGTGTTGGTCGAAAAGCCCCGAAGACATCTTGATTGACAAGATCAATTCAGATGAATACACCCGCCGGAGGAAACGGCAAATCGAGGTGGCGAAAAAGGCGTTGGAAACGCTGACAGAAACTCAATACCGCAGATATGTGCTTCACATTGCCTACGAAATGACGCTTCGCAAAATTGCCGAATTGGATGGCGTGGGACATTCTAAAGTCCAAAAGAGTATTAACGCTGCGAAAATTAAGATTCAACGTGTTGTTGACGCGGAATGGCGCAATAAATCGTAGGGGTACAAAACCATTGAAAAATCAAGAA
>JAISIJ010000141.1 GCA_031262245.1 Oscillospiraceae bacterium
CGGCGGTGGTAGCTCTACACCTGGTGTTATTCAACCTAATGAAGTTATTACTTGGAACGGCGAAGGCAAAAACGGTCAATTGATTGTTCCTTTAACAGATTTAATGTCTGCCGGTGACAGTCTTGTTGAAATTGAAGTTGACCTTTATGCCTCCAAAGCATTGAGTTTCTCGGGAGCATTGGCGGTATCTGCAGAAGAAAACAGTTCTTCTCTTTATAACGAAGATTGGCTTGCATTTGTAGAACTTCTTGAAGTTCCACAACCCAATGGCGAAAATTGGGCACATGAACTTACAAGAGGTGTAAATACCTTTTCAATTTCTATTCCCTCTGCTTATCGTCAGTATGTAAACACTTACGGTGACTTCCAAATTCAATTCTGGTACAGCGATACTGTAGGTAACTCCGTAACAGTACAGGAAATTCGTGCAACTGTTGATAAAGCTGTTGTAACAACTCCCAGACCTACTACAACTACTACAAGAGCTACTACAACCACACAAAGAACAACAACTACTCAAAGAACTACAACAACTTCAACAACCGTTACAATTCCCAATGATGTTCTTGTAGGTGACGTTGACGGTGACAGTTATATTGCTAAAACGGCTGATATTGTTTTACTGGCAAAAAGTCTTAAAGGTGATATAAAACTCAATTCTAAAGCTCTTTTAAATGCAGATTGTGATATATCAGGTAATTCAGCTAATAAAGTGGATTCTTCCGACTTAACCGCTTTAATTAACTATTTGTTAGGAACAGTTTCCAACTTGCCCATTAAGAGTTAAATGATTTTTCATTTTTCAACCTCCTTTTTTTAATGAAACGACAGACCCTTAGTGGTCTGTTGTTTTAATATTTACAGAAAGATAAAATTATGGAAAAAATATTGTTACATTGCTGTTGTGCCCCTTGTACTTCATATGTTTTGGAATTTTTATCACAAGATTATGATTGCACATTGTTTTTTTATAATCCTAATATCAGCACAAAGATTGAATATGACAAACGTCTTGACGAGCTTTTTCGCTATAATAAAGATGCAGGATTTAACGTTCCTATAATCGAATTCGGATATGAGGAAAATATTTTTTATAATGCAGTAAAAGGATATGAAAAAGAACCCGAAAGAGGGAAACGTTGTGAGATATGTTTCAGATTACGGCTTTCAAAAACCGCCGAACTATTTCCAAAGAATGATTTTGCATTTTTTACAACAACATTAACTGTAAGTCCGCATAAAAATGTAACACAAATTAATACTGTCGGTGCAGAGTTTGAGGGATACCGCTCCTCCGACTTTAAAAAGAAAAACGGATATAAACGCAGTATTGAGCTTTCAAAGCAATATAATTTATATCGTCAAAATTTTTGCGGGTGTGTGTTTTCGCAACAAAATCAGTAATATTTTTGCATAATTTACTTGACATACCGAGATTTTTTATGTATAATGGTGAGAAATATATTTTATCTTTCAAGGAGGATATTATGAATAAAAAATTGAAATTAATAGGTGTAATAATTGCAATTTGTTGTACCTTATCTGCCTGCAATGTAAAAACGTTTGAAAAATCCGAAATAACAACTACGGAAAATATTACAACAACAATTATTGAAAATCCTGTTATTACCGAGCCTTTGGTTACTAAAGAAAATATTTCTATTGATAAGAAAGATTATTTTGAAAATATTCAATTTAATTATTCTTCTGAACAATTAAATTTACCCGAAAACAGCAATATGCAAAATGCCGGTGTACTTGCGGTTACAGAAGAAAAAATATATTATTATGAGTTTTCACCGGAAAATGAGCAAATTATACATTCTTATAATATTCCCACCGGTGAAATTGAAATTGCAAAAACAACATCAAAATTTCACGCATATATTCCGAATTCTTGTGTTGTCGGCAATCAAGTGATAACTGTTACCCAAAGTGACGGTCAAAGAGTTCTATTGGCTACAAATATAGAAAATAACAATACAGTTGATATCTATAATGAGGAAGATAAAACAGGAGAGAGTATCCACTATGTGTTTACTGTAAATGAACATCAATTTATTGAATATTGGTGTGATGTTTACTATAAAGCTTCCGCTTTTTTAAGATTGGGTACGATAACTGAAAAAGAGGGAATTGCTGAAGTTGATTTTACTGATATTGATATAAATATCCAATCCACTCGTGAAAGGGGTGCCATTTATGCATCCCAAATTTATGTTAATAAAAAAAAAATATACGCTATGGTGGCTAATGATATCGATTTGAGCGATTTATCTTTATATACCTATGATTTAGAGGGTAATTTATTATCAACTGACAATTTAGATATTGTTGACGATAAAATGAGTGCTGAAAGAATATCAAGATTTTTTGTCAAAGGTGATTACTTATTTATAAATTTTCATAATAGCAATCAGTTGACGGTTAAATTAGAGGACGGTATTTCAAGCGAAATTCTTTTTGATAATTTAGAAATACCCCATGTGAGATGTTCTTCTGACAAAAAATTTGTACTTTTTGAAAGAGAATACCTTCCCGAACCAAATCTCGAAACAGGAATGTATGATGAACTTTACAGATTATATTGCTATGATACTTCAACTGACGAATTGATCGGTGTGATTGAAACAGAAATGAAATGGTTCGTTGAATTTGAAGATAAAATTGTATACTGTACCCCCGAGGGTGAATGTTTTTCCGTTAATTGTTTATATTAAAATAAAAGTGTAGCGGTTAAGAGAAAGGAAGTGATAAAATATATGATTGAAAAAACGAGCATATAGGAGGGATAGAAAGGTTGGTACCGATGGAAAAACAGATATATATTTCCCAATTAAGTCAATATGAGGGACAAAGTTTGCGAGAGATTTCAAAAAGGACAGGATATCATTTTAACACGGTAAAGAAATATGCAGACTGTGAGAATTGGAATAAAGGCTATAAGGCGAGAAAAGAGAAGGTTTCAGGGATTGAGCCGCTCAAACCGACCATAGACAAATGGATTTCGGAAGACCTCAGAAGAGAGAGAAAATATAGTCATTCCATTTTAATGGAATGACTATCGCCGCCGTTTCACGGCGGTGCGACGGCATAGCCGTCGAGCGTAGCCATTGAATTTATTTCAATGGCTACAAGATTAACAATACGGTGAACAGCCACAAAAATATTTAACGATATATCAGCAGACGAAGAACTTTCAAAATTATTGACAGTCTGCAAGCAAACTGTCATCAATTATGTAAGCAATCGAAAAAAAGAACTCTGTAAAAAAACATATGATACGGCGATGTATTCGCTCCACGCACCCGGCGAGGCACAGGTGGATTTCGGTAAAATTCCGGTCATTAAATCAGACGGAAGAGAGGTAAATTTCAGCTATCTCGTTGTCAGTTTTCCTTGCAGCAATGCGGGTTTTATGCAACTTTGCCGATTTGAAACAAAAGAATGTTTATGCGAAGCGTTAATCAAAATTTTCGAGAATTTAGGAGGTGTTCCGCCGAGAATTTTGTTCGATATAGTCAATTAATTTCAAAACACTAAAAGTGTTTTGAAATTACCGTGCAAAAGCACGGTTGCTCGCAAAGCGAACAAATTGATGTATACACGAGATTAGTATTTTTACGGCTTGCCGCAAAAGCGAAAAAATTTATTTTTTCGCAGAAAAGCCTGAAAGGCTTTTCAACTTAATCGACTATAATATGAATTCCGCTGTGGTTTCAGTTGAGGAAAACGGCGAGCGAAAACTGACAGAAACGTTTAGCTTTTTATGCATTTTCTAACTAAAAACTTTGTTTTTAGTTAGAAAATTTCGGAAATATGGGCAAAGCACAGAACCTGTGTCCGTGGCCCATCTTTCCTCTCGCCGACTATGTCGGCGGACGGCGTTTCATGCCGTCTACTATTGCCAATAAAAAATAATTTTTTATTGGCAATAGTTCACAATGCATCATCGCTTTAAAGCTGATTTTTGCAACCCCGAAAGCCCGAATGAAAAGGGAAATGTGGAAAATAAAGTTGGTTATTTGAGACGAAATTATCTGCTTCCGCCGTCTCAAATCAAAGATTTAGACAAGTTTAATAAAGAAATTTTTAAAAAATGTGTGAATTGATTTAACCCGTGAACATTATCTTAAAAAAGAAAAATGAAAACGCTGTTTGATGAAGATTTATCGGCATTTATCCCACTTTCGAAAGAAAAATTCAGGGTCTTTGAGTTGTTAATAAATCTTGTAGACATTGAATTTATTTCAATGTCTACAAGATTTACCATACGTCAAAACTTGATGCATATTCACAACTTTACGGAGGTACAATCGGTTGCTGAAAACGCCAATTAAATTGTAATATATGGAATAATGCTGTTTAATTTTTGCTCCCCAAATGAGTTTCTCGCCAAAGAAAATAAATCGCAAAATAGTCGGGAGCGACAGCGATTTTGCGATATACCCGCAAAGGCGAGAAACGAATTGGAAGCAAAAATTGCTCTTAAAATAGATTTTGAGCCGAAAGTTTATTGAAATTTAATGAAAATATTTAATGAAAGGAGGTGGAAAAATTGACACTATTATTTGGTCATGTCATAAAACAGTTGACAAACGTTCCAAGTTGTGTTATAATTAGATATATATAACTTAGGAGATTTAAAATGGTGTATATAAAAGTTTTGTGTCCTTATTGCGAAA
>JAISIJ010000163.1 GCA_031262245.1 Oscillospiraceae bacterium
GAAAGACCACTTGTTCCGCTATACGAAGCCGTTGTAAACTCAATACACGCAATTGAAGAACGGCGTAAATCAGATGAGAAATTTACTGAAGGCTATATAGCAGTCAGAGCAATTCGTGCACAACAGCTCACCCTCGATTTTACTGACCTTCCTGAAATAATCGGGTTTGAAGTAACTGATAACGGAATAGGATTTACCGAAGAAAATATGAGGTCATTTCTCGAATCTGATTCTACTCATAAAGCTGAAATAGGCGGAAAAGGCGTAGGTCGTTTTTCTTGGCTGAAAGCTTTTTCTGCAGTTAATATTTCAAGTACCTATTTTGAACATAATTCGTTTCAAACAAGAGAATTTTGTTTTTCTATTAATAATGCAGGGATTGAAGATAAGTTATCAGATTCTCAAAATAATAAATACGAAACAACAGTAAAGTTAGAATCCTATTTGAATTCATATCAATCATATGTTCCCAAAAATTTATCTACAGTAGCGATACGCATTATTCAGCATTGCTTAATTTATTTTCTTGATAAGAATTGTCCCAAAATAATTTTATCAGATGATTGTTCGGATACTGAAAACTTGAATATACTTTTTTCTAAAAAAGTAAAAACAACTGATAGAATTAATTCTTTTTCAATTAAGGAACAGAAATTTGAATTATTAAATGTCCGTATTGAAGATAAAACTTTTCCCGGAAACAAATTGTTTTTATGTGCCAACAATCGACTGGTGGACAGTAAAGATTTAGAAAAATATGTTGTTAATCTTGATAACCAACTGTTTGAATGTAACGGTTTTAGTTATGTCGGAATTTTAACAAGTGATTACCTTGACAGTAATGTGGATATGAATAGACTTTCTTTTGATATACCGACAACAAACTCGAGCTTATCTTTAACCATTTCTATGGAAGAGATTATCTCTAAATCCTGTGATTGTGTAGAATCTTTTTTAAAAGAATATCTATCTCCGATTGCTTCTGAAAAGGAAGAGCGTATTCGGCGTTTTGTAACTGAACAAGCTCCGCAATACAGACATCTTTTAAAATACAAATCTGATGAAATTACCAAATTAAAACCACATCTTACAGATGAAAAGTTAGATGATGAATTTCATAATATTAAGCGGGATTTTGATAAGGATACAAAAAGAGAACAGAAATTGTTATTTGAGAAAATTGATAAAGACGGATTAGCACTATCTGAGTACGAAGACCTGTTAAAAAAGCAAGTAGAACGTATAAGCGATGCAAACACTTCAGCCTTAAGAAATTATATTTTTCATCGTAGGGTTATTTTGGATATGTTTGAGCGAGGGTTGCGTAAGAAGGATGATGGGAAGTTCAACAAAGAAAAATATATGCACAACTTAATATATCCTATGCGAACAGTATCAACAGATATTGACTATGAAAGCCATAATCTTTGGCTGATTGACGAAAAATTGTCGTACTGTTGCTATATTTCTTCTGACATTCCTTTCAATGATAAGGAAGAACGGACAGATATTCTTATACTTGATAAACCTGTTGCAATGTCAGATAATGAAAATAATGGAACTGAATTTGATACCATCATACTTTTTGAACTCAAACGACCGATGCGTAATGATTACAATGAAAAAGAAAATCCGATAACTCAATTGTATAAATATGTTAAACGAATTAGAGATGGTGAAGTGAGCGATGTAAATGGTCGCAAAGTTCGTTGCGGAAGCAATACTAAGTTTTATCTATATGCTGTGTGTGATACAACTGATTCTCTTAATGACATAATAGGAGAACGAGATTTAACCCAAACCCCGGATAAACTTGGATATTATGAATTCAACAAGACATATAATTCCTATCTTGAAGTACTTTCTTATGATAAAATCTTGAATGATGCTAAGAAAAGGAATCGTATTCTCTTTGATAAATTAGGCGTTTAAGCTTTCTGATAGAGCAATAGTATATGATAGGGGTATGCGGTTGCTTTTATTGAAAGAGCCTATTTGCAAGATTTGGGGTGTTGACGGGGTTTTGCAACAAAAGGAAAGTTGGATTGAGAAATACACAGGTGGTTTAGACCTCTTCTATAATCGAGTATATTAAAAACAAAAGCACTTTATTGTTTAATCAATAGAGTGTTTTATTTTTCACCATATTTTTTATCAGACAGTTGGGTAGTAACCAAACACAACATTATTTTCAAGAGGTGAAAAATGGCTAAGAAACAGAAATTTTACGCTGTTAAGCGTGGGTATAAAACAGGTATTTTCAACGATTGGAACGTATGCTTAGAGCATACGAAAGGGTTCAGCGGAGCGGAATTTAAATCCTTTAACACACAGGCGGAAGCAGAGGCATATCTTGCGGATGAAGATATTGTTTTGAGTGATGATATAAAACCGAGATTGAAGAAAGGGCGAGTTGTAGCTTTTGTTGACGGTAGTTATAACTATGAAACTTCGGAAAGTGGCTTAGGGGTATTGTTTCTGTTGCCTGACGGTTCTGAAATTGAGTTGAGTGAAAAGAGCCGAAAATTCAAGGAATTCAGGAATATCGCAGGTGAAATTCTTGCGGTAACGAGGGCTGTTGAATGGTGTGTTGCTAAGGGGTATAAAAAAGTATCTATCTTCTTTGATTTTACGGGTATACGTTCGTGGGCGCTGGGGAAGTGGGATGCAAAAACTGTATTAACGCAGTTTTATAAAAATTTCATTGATGAACATAGAAATGTTATTGATATGGAATTTGTTAAAGTAGCCGGACACTCGAATAATATTTACAACAACAGAGTTGATAAGTTGGCTAAAAACGCGGTAAAGGGGTAATAGACCGTTGCTCATTAAAACAGACATTCGTTAATTTCTGATACTGAATTTAGGAGGGGTTGTAATGAATAGATTTGCAGATTGGAGTACATTTCACGATACTGTGCAGGGGCAAAATTATAAAGCGATTAAAAATGCTGTTAAAGATTGTGATGTAAGTAAGAATCCTTCAATAAAACATTTTGAGAAAGGGTGGATTTATCCAACAGCCTATACCGACAGAAAATATGGGTGTGATTTTATTTTCCAAGATGGTAGTAAAAGGCATACTGTTTTTACAGTTAGTAACGGAAATCCCTCTTACCATCTTTCTGATGTGGGTGGAACGGAATGTATTTCTGAAAGCCATAATTACACAGTAAGTGGTTTATTTTATAAATGGGTGCGAACAAAAGAGGGTTGGAAGCTGTATAGGGATACTTCAACAGGAGATTTTACTAATTTTCAAGGGGTTGTGTTGCCGTTGAAAACGCATTTAAAAACACTTTTCAAGGAGTTGTATTTTTACAACAATACAGTTACTTATCATCATAATTACGATTAAAAATAAAAACAAAAAATTTCATAAGGAGAAAAACTATGAGTAAAGATTGGAAAAAGGCATATCTTGAAGCGAAAACGGCGGAAGAGGAAGCTATTAAAAACAAGGTTGAGGCGGTGCAACAGCTTTATACGGAGTTGCTTGCAGGTGTAGGGGTTAAGGTGGAAGATGAGTGTATTTTTATCAGCGGCGATAAAAAATCCGAGGGTATTTTAAGGCTTGACGGTGAAAGTTTGAGATTCTATAAAAAGACAAACAGCGGCGAGATAAGCGGTAAATACTTGATTATTAAGGTGGGTTCTCCTCCTGATTTTGCGTTTACGGACAGTTATAAAATTGAGTGCAAATAAGCACTCTTTTTTTTTTCGCAGACAGCACGATTAGTTACAAAATCAACTTGAAAGGTGTGAATTAATTGTTTGAGCAAAAACTGTTTGTTGAGGTAGCTGAAAAGCTTAGTGATGTGTTGGGCTGTAACGACAAAAACTTAGCGGCGATAAAGAAAAAATACGATGTTGAGGTGGTTTTGGAGGACATTAGTATTAAAATCCGCGGAAAAGTTGAGGATAATGTTGCAAAAGCACACACGGTTCTGAAAATAGTTTACGATAAGGTTTTAAATAACGAAAATATTACAGCACAAAAGCTGAATAAAATAATAAATTCCGTGGAAAACGGCACGGAAACTTCCGCTGATGTTGGGGTTAAGGGAATAAAACCTTTAACCAAAGGGCAGAAAGAATATATTAGGAAAATTGAGGAAAACACGATTACTTTCGGCATAGGTCCGGCAGGAACGGGCAAAACGTATTTGGCTGTTGTTTCGGCGGTAAAAGCGTTTAAAAACAGAGATGTGAGTAGGATTATTTTAACACGCCCGGCGGTTGAAGCGGGTGAAAGTTTGGGCTTTTTACCCGGAGATATGCAAGCGAAAGTTGACCTGTATTTACGACCGCTTTACGATGCGTTGTTTGAGATGTTCGGGGCGGAAACTTTTAAGAAACACGTTGAAAAAGGGGTAATTGAAGTTGCACCTATTGCGTATATGCGTGGTAGAACTTTGGAAAATGCTTTTATAATTTTGGATGAGGCACAGAATACGACCGATGAGCAGTTAAAGATGTTCCTTACGAGGTTGGGTAGCGGCAGTAAAATGGTGATAACGGGCGATACAACACAGATTGATTTACCTGTTTCAAAGAAATCGGGGTTGATAAAAGCTATTGAAATACTGCAAGATATTCCCGATATAAGCGTTCATAGATTTACCGATGTGGACATTGTTAGGCATAAATTGGTTCAGGATATTGTAAATGCCTATGCAAAAAACGCATAGATTTTTCGGTAGACTGCATTGTTTACGATAACAAAAAGTTTTTCGTAAACGAAAGGATTAAAAAAATTATGGTAGGGAAAGAAAAGAACATTATAATTACAGGTTCAAAAAGCGGAGAAATTGGCTTTGTTTGCTGTTTATTTCACCATAACGTAAGGGCAACACGAACTGAAAAGGGCAAGAGTTATAAGTATTATCAGCCTGTGGGGTGGAAGTTTATAGCTTTTGAAGATGTTGAGGTTTGTATTGCACCGCTTGCCGAGGATTTCAAGCACGCTATGGATTGTGAAATTACGGGGTATCGAACTGTTAAAAAGGGCGAGGAATTTTTGCTAAACCGTTATGAAACAATGGAGTTGATAACTCGTGCGGAGTATAACGGAATATTTACGGGAAATGACTTTGCGGTGTTTGGAGATATAAAACGCAGCGAAGCGAGGGTTGACTCAAAGGGCAAGAAAATTCCTATGGTAGCGTTAAAATTTCAGCATAGCATTAAATCCGTTAAAGATTATTACGAGATTATTTCGGAAGAGAACGAGGACGGTACTTACCAAGTAAAGAGCGGGTTTGAGAGTTTTGCGGTTTATGACAAAGTTAAAGGAACTGCGGCGAAGCACTTTGCAGCTGAGAAAGCACATCAAAGAAGAGAGGCTAAATGTACGGCGAGTAGAGAGTTTTTCACAGGGGTAGATAAAAATAATTAGTAGATTAACAGTAGAAAGAAAGTGCATTCCACTTTCTTTTTATTGCGTAAACATTTTGCAAGACAGAGAGGTAGAGCATAAAAAGTGTTTTGAACAGAGGTGAATTATGTTTGTTTTGGGTGATGGTTGCACTAAGCGGAGTTATTACAAGGGAGGGAAACTTTCACAGGTAAAACTCGGTGAGGGGGTTAGAAACCGAGAGCGGTTATGCGGTGGTTTACAAGGAAAAATCCATTGAAATACAGCCGAGAAAAATTGCAAAAAATAAGAAAGCGGAGCCTGAATTGCTGAGTATAGCTAA
>JAISIJ010000229.1 GCA_031262245.1 Oscillospiraceae bacterium
TAAAAAGACCCTTGACTTAGGTTTGTATATAGGTATAACAGGGGTTGTGACATATAAAAATGCGGAAATGACAAGAGATGTTGTAAAATATACTCCTCTTGACAGGTTACTTGTTGAAACCGATGCACCTTATCTCGCTCCTGTTCCTTTCAGAGGAAAACGTTGTGATAGTTCAATGCTTTCCTATACAATAGAAACAATTGCCGCAATAAAAAATATTTCTCCTCAAGCAATTTCCGACATAACAGCACAAAATGCAAAAAAATTATTTAATATTTGAAAAAATACTTTACAACTGTTCTTTATTATGGTAAAATATTAAGAAAATCAGAGGTATTTTAATGAAAACAACTTTTACACCTATATGGAAAGACAGAAAACGCACATTTTTAGGGTTGCCCATAAGCTTTACAAGATATTATCTTACAGAAAAAAAGTTTATTTCAAGTGTGGGTTTTTTCAGCCTTAAAGAGGACGAAATAGATTTATATCGTATTACCGACAAACGCTTGCAATTAGGTTTTTGGCAAAGGATTTTCGGTTGCGGAACAATTGTACTCCTTGCAAGGGACGTTGATACACCCGAAAAGATTATAAAAAGTATTAAACACCCCAGAGAAGTCCTTGACCTTTTTGACGAGAAAATAGCGGAACAACGCCGACTTTATCGTATTGAGGGTAGGGATATGATTGGTGCGGCAGGTGAAGTGCCTTTAGATGCAGATTTTAATTAAAGATAATAAAAAAGATAAGGGGGATTGTTTTGCATCTTAAATTTTTAACAGAAACAATTTCCTCTTGGGACAGAATTTGTAACGACCCAAGACCTAAATATATCTACGGTATGGGTGATACCGCTTGGCGTATTATCCAAATTCTTAAAGCGAGAAATACCAAAATTGACGGTGTTTTTGCAAGCAATGATTTTGTCAGAGGGCATAAGTTCCTTTGGTATCCTGTTATGACTTTAGAAGAAGTGGAAGAAAAAGAACAGGATTTTATTGTAATATTGGCTTTTGCAACCAATCGACCTGAAGTTATTAAGCGGATATATGAAATTCAGCGGAAACATATTCTCTTTGTGCCGGATTTGCCTGTTATAGGTGACAAGCTTTTCACCTATGATTATTGCTTGATTAACAGCGAGAGTTTACAGGCGGTTTATGCACTTTTTGAGGATAAGGCATCGCAAGACCTCTTTGCGGATATGTGTAATTTCAGAATTTCAGGGGATATTCAATATCTTAAAACAAGCGTTACAAACAAAGACGAGATTTATAATGATATATTAAAATTGGGTAATAATGAAATTTATGTTGATTTAGGTGCATATGACGGCGATACTATCTCGGAATTTTTGCATTACACCGACAATAAATATGCGGAGATTATTGCTTTTGAACCCGCACCCAAAAATCTTAAAAAATTGAGAGCGAATACTCAAAATCTTAAAAATCTTAAAATTTATCCCTGTGCCTCTTGGAGTGTTGATACTAAGTTGCCTATATCAAGGGCGGACGGCAGACAAGCCTCACTTTCAACTTCCAATCCGAAATATATGATTGAAACAAAAGCCGTTGATACGTTGGATATTGTACCCACTTTTATAAAAATGGATGTTGAGGGAGCGGAATATGAAACTCTTCACGGTGTAATGGCAGTTATAGCCGAACATAAACCCAAACTTGCTGTGCCGCTTTATCACAGAACAGAGGATATTTTCAAATTGCCGTTGCTTATTAAGCAATGGAATCCGAAATATAAATTTTATTTACGGCGTTTACCGTATATTCCCGCTTGGGATTTAACGTTGTATTGCATTTAGGAGTGGATAAAAATGAAACATTTTGAATATAAAACTAAGGGCGTTTGTTCTCAAATGATAACATTTGATATAGATGAAGATGTTGTTAGAAATATACAATTTTTCGGCGGTTGCAACGGTAATTTAAAAGGCATTTCCTCTTTGGTTGAGGGTATGAAAATTGAAGATATTCAATCGAAACTTAAAGGTATTCCCTGTGGAAATCGTGTTACTTCCTGCCCCGACCAATTAGCTATTGCAGTTAAACTTGCTGCCGAAAGTCTTAAAGAATGTTAGGTTTGTTTTAAAGAAAAAAGGGATATTATGATTTGTGTAATTGTTTCTGCCGGGGATTTTCACGGAGAAATTCCCGCAGGATTTGATTTTTTAATCGCTGTTGACGGCGGTTTGAAACATTGCTTAGCAAGACGTTTAAAATATGATGTCATAATCGGTGATTTTGACAGTTTAGGTTATGTGCCTGTTTCTGAAAATGTTATACAATTGCCTCAAGATAAAAATGAGAGTGATACTTTTTTTGCTGTATCTTATGCTATTGATAATCGTTTTGATGAAATACATATTTTCGGAGGAACAGGCGGAAGAAATTCTCATACTCTCGCTAATATTCAAACCTTGAAATATCTTGCAAGCAAGAATATTGTAAATTTTATGTACGATAAAGAGGAAATATATACAGTTATAGCAACGCCGAAAGATGTTGATATTTCCAAAAAAAGTGTTCTTAAAGTGAAATTTACCGAAGAGAAAAAGGGTTTTATTTCTGTTTTCAGTTCAAATCCGGAGAGTGTTGTTACCATTAAAGGTTTAAAATATGAGTTGGATAATGCTGTTATTACAGATAAATATCCTTATGGTTTAAGCAATGAATTTATCGGAAAAGAATCGTCTGTTGAAGTAATTGACGGTACTATTTTGATTGGGTATCCTGTTGAATACGGCAGTAAAGGGGTTATTCATTGCGGCAGTGAGTACGGTGATGAACCCGTTTTACAGGAAAATGAGAAAATTCAAAACAGAATAATTTTGGATGAAAATAACTTTACCGAGAATAGAGTTTTGAATGAAGATGAATTTGCCGAATTTCTTTTAGGTGAAGAGTTAGCCGGTCTGGAGTTTAATGCTGAAGATACCCCCGAGAGCGATACGAGATGGTGTTAAGAGGTTTGCAGGGTGGTGGAGGTTGCCGGTAGGGAGCTACGCTGAGGGGGTGCTGATATGGCTATATATCAATCCGGCGAGGATTATCTTGAAACTATATTAATCCTTTGTTCTAAAAACAGTTTTGTTCGTTCTATAGATATTGCCAACGAGTTAAATTATACCAAACCATCCATAAGCCGTGCTATGAAAAAACTTAAAGAGCAGGGGTTTGTCAATATCGGCGAAAACGGCAGTATTTCTCTCACAGAACAGGGTAAAATAAAAGCAGAAGCGGTTTTTTCAAGACATAAAATTCTTCACAGCTTTCTTGTGGAGGTTTTAGGTGTTTCCGAAAATCAAGCCGAAGAGGATGCTTGCAAAATTGAGCATATTATCAGTCAGGAAACATATGAGGGTTTGAAAAAACACCTTTCTCTGCATAAAAATTGTTTGGGTTGCGAAAAATGATTGGTATTGATTTAGTCGAGATAAATCGGATTAAAAAAAGTTTGGAAAATAGACATTTCCTTGAGAAAATATATACAGAAAAAGAACAGGAAATTATAAAAAGTAAAAATAAACCTTTTGAGTGTGCCGCCGGACGGTGGTGTGCAAAAGAGGCTTTTTCAAAGGCTTTGGGTACGGGTTTCAGAAATTTTGAGTTTAGAGATATTGAAGTTTTGAATGACGAATTGGGTTGTCCTTATATGTTATTTTACGGCGAAGCCAAAGAGCTTTTGGGAAACAGAAAAGCGAATATAAGCATTTCACACACGGAGCATTATGCTACCGCTGTGGTGATTTTGATGTGAGATAGGAGAGGGGTAGGGGATATGGAAGTAAATATAGCAGAAAATATTAAAAAAATTCAAAACAGACCTGTTGACAGCCACAAGGGCAGTTTCGGTAAATTAATTGCCGCAACAGGCTCTTTTTTTATGCCCGGAGCGGCGGTTTTATCGGGAAAAGCGGCTTTGCGTTGCGGTTTGGGGTTATTGCAAATTGCGACAGAAAAATCCGCAATTCCATCAATATCTTCCAATCTTCCCGAGGCAACTTATTTATTGCGTAATGCTTATGAGGTTTTGAAACGTAACCCAACGGCAATATTAATCGGTTGCGGTATGGGTGTAAGTCAAGAGAACGAGATTTTCACAAAAAATATTTTGGAAAATGCAAAATGCAGCATTATTTTAGACGCTGATGGTATAACTTGTGCTTTGTCCTGCATATATTTATTAAAGAAAACAAGCAAACAAGTTATCTTAACACCGCATATCGGAGAATTTTCTCGTATATCAGGGCTTGATATTGATTATATCAACGCAAACCGTCAGCAGGCGGCAGTAGATTTTGCAAGGAAATATAATGTGGTTTTGGCATTAAAAGGTGACAAAACTATTGTTACCGACGGTGAAAAAGTCTATGTCAACACAACGGGTAATGTGGCTCTTGCTGTGGGTGGAACAGGGGATGTTTTGGCGGGTATGGTTTCGGCTTTTGTATGCCAAAAACTTACTCCTTTTGACGCTCTCTGTTTAGCTGTATATCTTCACGGAAAACTTGCGGATATATGGGTGGAAAAAAATTCAAAGGTTACACTTTTGCCGACAGATTTACTTGATTTGCTAAAAGATGTCATATAATTGGGAGGATATTCCTCTCATTTAACACCATAAATTGGAGGAATACTTATGAAAGGCAAATGTTTATTGGCGATTTTGGCAAGTGCAAGTATCTTAACAGCTTGCGGAAAATTGGGAAGTGAAAAGGTGAATATCACACCGACTATTGCGGATACGTTTAGTGTTAATGCGGAACTGTCATATAATGACACTGTTTCCGAGGCAATAATCAGCCGTCTTGCAGAGGGAATTTGGCAAGCTGAATTTATCTCTCCTAACACACTATCAGGGGTGACACTTATTTTTGAGGGCGAAGATGTTACCGCAAATTACAAAGGTTTGAGTTTCAGCGTTCCGAAAAATGCACTCCCTTACAAAACCGCTTTGAACGATTTTATTGACATTGTTGATAATTTGGGCGGCAAACTTCAATGTGAAAAAGTTGACGGCAAATATGTAATAACAGGGACAACGGAACAAGGAGAATATACTCTTAAATTCAACCAAAAAAATGCGGAACTTTCAGAATTTTCTATGCCTAATATCAAGCTTGAAATGAAGTTAAGCGACTATGCTACAGGGAATAATGTGGCAAAAGATGAGCCTGTTGAAACAGAAGATGCTGAAACAGACGAGATTGGCGAAGAGATTGACAATACAGAGGAAACATTTTCCGATGTGGGTGATATTCCCACAGAGGTAGATATGGATGTTCCCGAGGTTCCTAAAACCGAAACCACAGGCGGAGAAGAGAAGTAAATAGTAAGCGTGACTGCAGTCACGCTTTTTTTGTAATAAATTGCAAAGGAGAGCAATTGCTCTCCTTTGTTTGGTGATGGGTGACGACACTACTATATACTAATATTTGTCGCCTAAGTCAATTTTTGTTGTGCGGGGTGCAGAACGAGTTGGTGCGGTAGGTGCAGAATAGCTGTTGTCAATATATACATTTGATTTTGTAAGTTTTTTGTTGGGTTTGAAGATTGAAACAAGTTTCTTGAGGAGTTGAGATTGAGAAGAAAGTTCTTCACTTGCCGCCGCAGATTCTTCGGCAGTGGCGGAGTTTGTTTGAACAACAGCGGAGATTTGGTCAACACCTTGTGTAACCTGTGTGATACTTTCAGCTTGAGCCTCGCTGGCTTTGGAGATTTCATTGATACGAACAAGAACGTCTTTAGCACCTTTTGCAGCCTCGAAGAGAGAACTTGCGGTAACTTCAGCAATTTTTGTTCCGTTTTCAACTGCTTTGATAGAGGATTCGATAAGCTCGGCTGTGGATTTTGATGCCTCGGCAGACTTGCTTGCGAGTGAACCGACTTCATTAGCAACAACGGCGAACCCTTTACCTGCGGCACCGGCACGAGCTGCCTCAACGCTTGCGTTAAGAGCAAGGATATTAGTTTGGAAAGCAATATCTTCAATGGTTTTGATAATTTTACCGATTTCATTAGATGCGTGGGAAATGTCAGTCATAGCTTGGGTCATTTCTTCCATTTTCTTGCTTGCAACGTCCATTATATCGCCTGTATCAGAGGCAATTTTGGAGGCATTTTGTGCGTTTTCAGCGGTTTTCGTAACAGCACCATTAATGTTATTGATAGTTGCGGAAAGTTCTTCAACGGAGCTTGCCTGTTCTGTTGCACCTTGAGAAAGTGCTTGAGCACCGTTTGAAACTTGTTCGGAACCGTTTGCGACTTGTTCGGATGCTTGAGCAATTTGAACCATTGTGTTGGACAGTTGAGTGAGAAGTTCTGTGACTGCATCACCGATAGATTTGAAGTCGCCGACATATTCAACGTTCGCATAAACGTCAAAGTCACCTTTTGCAACAAGGTTCATAATTCTGTCAAGGTCATTGATAATACCTTGAATTGTCATAACCATTCCGTTAACAGAAGTTGAAAGGCTACCCAATTCGTCTTTGGATTGATAATTAATTCTTGCACTGAAGTCTGCTCCGGCAATTTTCTTCATAGCACCTTCGATTTCGGCAATAGGTTTTTTGATAGAGCCTGTGATATAAATTGCAAATACTACAGATATAAGAATAGCAAGAACTGCAACAACGATAAGGATAGTTTCTGAATTTTTTGCGGCATTGTCAGCAGTTTCAAATTCATTTTCGCCGGATTTTGCTATAACGTCTGCAGCTTCGTTAAGAGCGTTGGCACTCTTAAGAAATCCGGAAATAGCACCTGTAGAGTTTAAGGACGTGTCACGTTCAACACCGAAGTATAAATCAAGTGCCTGTTCGTTAAGTTCATTATATTTTTCATCATTGGGGTCTGTTCCCGTCGGACAATAAATCATAGTGTCTCTTATGATATCAGCAATTTGCATCATTGTAGGCTCAATCTCGTCGTAGTATTTAAGTACTTCATCAAGCTTTTTTTTAGCATCAGCACTCCCTGTAATGGAATTGATTTCCTCTACTTTTTCCTTAATCTGAGGAAAATCTGTTTCGATAAGGTCGCAATATTTTTTTATGTTTTCGGGGTTGCTCATAACAATGGAGTAAACGATATTCTTTGCGTTAACTTGGAAAATTCTTTGAGCATCAACAACAGCTGTAGAGGTTACATAAGGCTTTTGGTAGAAATCCTCAAATGACTTGGAAACTTGTACAAGTCCCACAACAGCAACAACAGCGGTTGTAACAAACAACGCAATGATTATGGCAAAAGTTACAAATAACTTAACGCCGATTTTAAGGTTTTTCATAGTTTTCTCCTAAATAAGTAATTTTTGGTGAGTGGTGTAACCTTAAAAGCGTATCCTATCCACTTTTTTTTTCAAGTTTCGTCATTCTAACACAAAAAATATATAAAAGCAACAAAAAAAAATAAAATTAATATATTATTCACAAAAGTTTATAAATTATTTTTCTGTAATAAATTGCAAAGGAGAGCAATTGCTCTCCTTTGTTTTGGTGATGGGTGACGACACTACTATATATTAATACTTGTCGCCTAAGTCAATTTTGGTTGTGCGAGGTGGTGCGGAGGGAGGTGCAGAATAGTTTTTTTCAACATATACATTTGATTTTGTAAGTTGTTTATTGGGTTTAAAGATTGAAACAAGTTGTTTGAGGAGTTGAGATTGAGAGGAGAGTTCTTCACTTGCCGCCGCGGATTCTTCGGCAGTTGCGGAGTTAGTTTGAACAACAGCGGAGATTTGGTCAACACCTTGGGTAACTTGTGCGATACTTTCAGCCTGTGCCTCACTTGCTTTAGAGATTTCATTGATACGAACAAGAACGTCTTTTGAACCCTTTGCAGCCTCGAAAAGTGAGTTTGCAGTACCTTCGGCAATTTTTGTTCCGTTCTCAACTGCTTTGATAGAGGATTCAATAAGTTCGGCTGTTGATTTTGACGCCTCGGCGGATTTGCTTGCAAGTGAACCAACCTCATTAGCAACAACGGCGAAACCTTTACCTGCGGCACCCGCACGGGCAGCCTCAACGCTTGCATTGAGGGCAAGGATATTTGTTTGGAAAGCAATATCTTCAATGGTTTTGATAATCTTGCCGATTTCATTAGATGCGTGGGAAATATCGGACATAGCTTGAGTCATTTCTTCCATTTTCTTGCTTGCAACGTCCATTATATCGCCTGTGTCAGAGGCAATAGAAGATGCGTTTTGTGCATTTTCAGCAGTTTTTGTAACAGCCTCATTAATGCTGTTGATAGTTGCGGAAAGTTCTTCAACAGAGCTTGCCTGTTCGGTTGCACCTTGAGAAAGTGCTTGAGCACCGTTTGAAACTTGTTCTGAACCATTTGCAACCTGCTCGGATGCTTGAGTGATTTGAACCATTGTATTTGAAAGTTGACCGAGGAGTTCTGTGAGTGCGTCTCCGATAGACTTAAAGTCACCGATATACTCAACGCCCGGATAAACGTCAAAGTCGCCTTTTGCAACAATGTTCATAGCTCTGTCAAGGTCATTGATAACACCTTGAACTGTTACAACCATTCCGTTAATAGCGTTTGCAAGAATTCCTAATTCGTCTTTGGATTGATAATTAATTCTTGCGGAGAAGTCAGCCTTAGCAACTTTACCCATAACATTTTCAATTTCAGCAACAGGTTTTTTGATAGAGCCTGTGATATAAATCGCAAATACTATGGATATAAGGATAGCAAGAACAGCAACAACAATAAGGATAGTTTCTGAATTTCTTGCGGCACTGTCAGCAGTTTCAAATTCATTTGTACCGTTTTGAGCTATGGCATCTGCAGCTTTGTCAAGTGCTGCTGCACTCTTAAGGAACGGAGCAATTGCACCGCTGGAATTTTCCGACGGGTCACGTTCAACACCGAAATATAAATCCATTCCCTCTGCATTAAGTTCATCGAATTTTTCTTCATTGGGTTCTGTGCCGCCGTTGGGAGAGTAGATTGCTGTGTCTTCTATAACATCTGCAATCGCCATAACGCCGGATTCAGCTTCATTGTAATATTTAAGTACTTCTTCGAGGTATTTTTCAGCCTCTGCATTTTCTGTACGAGCAATAACTTCCTCAACTTTCTCCTTAATCTTAGGGAAGTCAGTTCTGATAAGCCCGCAATATTTAGTTATGTTGGCGGGGGCTGTCATATTTATGCTGTAACTGATATTTTTTGCGTTCATTTGTATAATTCTTTGAGCCTCAACAACTTCCGAAGAGTTTACATAAGGTTTTTCGTAGAATTCCTCAAATGATTTTGAAACTTGCATAAGTCCCACAACAGCCACAACGGCAGTTGTAACAAACAATGCAATGATTATGGCGAAAGTTACAAACAACTTAACGCCGATTTTCAGATTTTTCA
>JAISIJ010000242.1 GCA_031262245.1 Oscillospiraceae bacterium
CAAAAAGAAATATTCCGCCGAAATCTGCCTCAAAGAAAAAATTAGGTTTTCCCGTTCCGATTCGTGTTTGGCTTAAAGAAGATTTTTATTTCAACAAAGTATTTCAAACTTTTAACTCCCCGAATGCCGAGAAATTCTTTAATATAAATATTCTCAACGACCTCCTCAATGACCACAAAAACGATAAAATCGATAACAGTCGCAAAATTTGGACTGTTTACACTTTTCTAATCTGGTACGACATCTACTTCTGCTCGGCGGGCAATGTCAGTAAACGATAAATTTTAAAGTGTGGTAACGTTATTCCGAAAAATCAACAATACTCTTACCTCATCAATATAGTAAATCTTGTTGACATTAAACAGCAACTTGAATATATTGCTCCCCCAACTAAACCTTGCGTTTTTTGTTGGTATTTTAATTCATATTCTGGGTTAAAAAAACTTGCTATATCCACATATACCTGCGTTTTTTTGCCTTGACTCTAAATTAAAACCCTAACCAAAATTACGCAACGTTTAATCGGGGGAGCAATAGTTTGACAACGTCAAACTACATCTGCAAACGTAGTTTGTCGGCGGCAAAGCCGCTGAAGTTGCGTATACAGCAGTGATTCCGCCGCTTTAGCGGTGACAACCGCCGTAGGCGGTCGAAAGTTGACTTGTCAACCTTAAATCAAACTGCTATATCAACAAGATTTACTATTTGAAAGAGTTAAACCTCAAAATTTTGTCGAAACTTTTTGGTAAGAGCAATAAATTAAAAAGATAAATAGACCTGTCCTAATACTTTCTTTTCTGCTATTTTATCACGGCGGTGGCTGTCGCCATCGCATCCTTTTTTATGGAGAGTGTGAAACTCCACAAGCCCCTGTTTTTTATGCACCTATATGTCGAAAAACAGGGTGTTGGGACAGGTCTAATAAACTGTTATGTATTGAAATTTTATAAATAGGAGTACTTGAGTTTTATGAATATTAAACTTAATGGTATCAGCAAGCAGTATATTTCCAAAACAAATGTTGTTAATGTTATTTCATCTTTTAACTATAACTTTGAATCACCGGGAATGTATTTGATAAAAGGAGAATCCGGAAAAGGAAAAACTACTCTTTTAAGTATTATCGGATTATTGGATGACCCTTCGTCCGGCAATATTTATTTTGATGACAACAGAGTGGACAACATTAGCTCTCGCAAGAAATGTTTACTGAGAAAAGAAAAAATTTCATTCGTGTTTCAAGAATCGTGTCTTATGGATAATATGACAGTATATGAAAATATCAGTTTACCTTTTGAAGAAACCGGCAATAAAAACGATTTGGACACTAAATTGCAGGATATTTTAGATAAACTTAAGCTTTCTCATAGAAAAAACCACATTGCAAAAAAATTATCCGGAGGAGAAAAACAACGCATATCATTTGCAAGAGCACTGCTCAAAAGTCACGAAATTCTGATACTTGACGAACCGATTTCTAATCTTGATAAAGAAAACTCTGAAATAATTATAGAAACGCTGAAAATAATAAAGAAAAATACATTAATAATTGTCACTTGCCACACAAATCATTTTGACGAATTGTGTGATAATATAATAGAATTGTGAGGAATATGCTGTGAAATATAAACTTTTTTACAAAGAGTTGTTCGGAAGTAAAACTAAGGTTATAATATTTGCTGTTATTTCTCTTCTAATGTATTCTTTGATTGGAATTCAGGTTTTATTATCAACTCAAAATAGTACAAGCACTATAACACCTGATTTAGAGTTTTACGGAACGCAATATGGAGAAGCTATACTTTTTGATAAATATAATCCTATTGACAGCAATTTCAAACAGTTCTTAACTGAAAAAGGTGAAGATAGTTTTGAATGTTATGATGTTATTGAACGAAATATAATAACAGTTCGAAAAGAAAATTCATTAGAGAATATTACATATAGATTAATTTCTTTCGATTATAAATTTATTAAAAACAAACTCGAAAAGGAATTGTTATACGGAAATATTCCAACCGAAAACGAGAATGAAATTTTAGTCGGTGCTTATATTGCAAAAGCTTTTGACTTTAAAATAGGTGAAAGCACAAGCAAAAAAACAGCTTCTTTAAAAGGACTTGGAGCTGTTGATATATATTTTGATTTAAGCGGAAATTTTAAAGAAATGGATTATCGAGTATCCGGAATCCTTAATGCCACTAATGACATTTTAGATTATTGTGTAATTATTCCATATGAAACTCAACCGAATATTACACCAAATTCTGAATGGGTATACTTTACAAGTGATAATTCAGAGCAAATATACAAGGAGTCTTTAGTTCAAGATAATACTAATTTTTTCAGCGAATACTCATTAGGCGGAGTAGCCGAAAATTTTCAGAATAACAATAATGGGATTGTAAATCTATTATTAAATATCAGTTATATATTCTTATTAGTTATTGTATTGTCTTATTTGATAATAAGTTATATAGTTAAAGGTATAAATCGGAAATTAGGTATTCTGAAAGCATTAGGGTTAAGCGATGGGTATATTTTTAAGTGTTATCTGTTGGGCATTATTATCATTCAACTATTTTCCCTTTTTCTTTCCATTTTACTGTCATATTTTCTTTGTATCGGATTGAATGGATTTATTTCTGATTCTTACGGATATGATGTGAATATTTACAGAATAGAAATTAGTTTCTTCATAGTGTTAATTATGATGTTTATCATTGTAATATTATCTATGTGGTCAATCCTAAGATATAAAATTACAAAAATCAGTCCGAAAGTTGCTATGGAAAACTAAAATATATAAAAAACAGACTTTTTAAGTCTGTTTTTTTAGTATACTTGTTATCTGCGTTTGTATTTTTAGTTTGAGGAGTGTCGTTACGTTGGATAATATAACTCTCACTTTTGAATGACGAAAATAAAAAATAGTATTTCCAAACCTTTTAGAGGTTATATTTTGTCGTTTATTTGTCGTTTACAGCTATGAAAAGTCGCTTATTTTAACTGAATTTTATTAAATATCAATATGCATAAAACCGCATAAAATCAAGGTTTATTGCACTTCATTAAACATCATTTAATATATATCAACCTATTTTTTAAAAAAGAAGTTCGCCAATCGGTGAACTTCTTGATGTATATTTTGTTAAATTTTTCAAATAAATCTTTCTTCAACAGCTTTAATACGACGGATTTCTTCACCTTGAACTTTAAAAAGAAAGTTACAAAGCGGGTCAGTATCATCATTTTCATTAAACAGGAACGCACAACCATATTCGTAACGTTGACCGTCTTTTTTTGTATTATCATTTTTGCCGGGATTTTTTCTGTCGAGAAGACTTCCGGAAGAAACCGATGCTGATACAGTTTCTTCTAATTTATAGTTACTTTCGCCTCTTTCAACAGCTTTTTTTGCATCTTCACGTAACTCGGCACCGAAACTTTCCTGAACAGCTTTACCGATAGGAATACGTCTCATAACACGGCATTGGCAGCAATACGCTCTTCCCTGCAAATTAAGTTCAACCCAAATAACATCGCCGATTTCCGGCGGTGGGTCCATTTCAATACGCAAGCCGCTTAAACTCATATCCCTGATATTAACAGGGAGTTTGCGAGCAGTATCAAGGTCGCCTTTTTCATAAACAAAGGCAGTAAGTTCCATATTAACACGGAAAAACTGACGGCGGTCGTGTCCTGCAAGCTCGACAATATCAACGATTTTCATAAAATCCGGGGTTGAAGTAAAGACCGTTCCCAAAATAACACGAAAACCTTTTTTTGTATTAAAAACGTTTACCTTAACTCTTGCACCAGTTCGCATAGTCCGCAGTTCAGTATTTTTCTTTGCGATTTTGATGTAATCAGATGTAATCTCTTCGATTTTACCAGTCGAGAGCAATTCGTTTTCCATTGTCTTAATTTCGGAAACCGACATCAAATAATCCGGGGTGAGAGGGGAAACCGTCTTATCTTTTTTCTTAAAAAAAGTCATAGCCATTTACAATAACTCCCTTGATTCTCCATTGAGAATATTATCTTTAAAAAATTCTATACCCATCACTTTGTTATTATACACTGTTTAAAAAGCATTGTCAAGAAGATTATAGTAAAAAAACGTACATTTTTATAAACAGTTTTTACGTAATTTACAGCAATTATTGATTATTAGTCTGAAATCTATCTAATTTCATTCTTGAATAGATATTTTCCTGTGTGTTTTGTTTAATTTCGGCAGAAGCTTTTACCAGTTGAACATAGATTGCGGCAACAACTTCATATAATTCGGGTGGAATGGGGTTGCCGACTTCGAGCATACAAAGCAATGAAGCCGTGCTGTCATCACGAAAAACAGGTATGCCGTTTTCTTCGGCAACATCAATTATCTTATCTGCAATTTTGCCGTAACCCGAAGCGATTACAACGGGAGCGGCATCGGTTTCCGGCGTATATTTTAACGCAACCGCTTTGTTTCGCTTGTTTTTCGACATTATGCACCTTTGTTTTAATTGATATTTTATTACAAATGTATAGCAAGTCCCCTACCCTACTATTTACACCACTACATTCGCACATTTACCTCGCTATATTTGCATATCTATACCACTATATTCGCACATCTACACCGGTTCGTTTGTATGGAAGAGATTTGAAAACTTGAATCAATGAACGGGTTTCTTTCATTTCTTCGAACTTGATTTCGTTAAAAGAATACTCGGAAAATGATATACATTGTCGCAGTTGAGGAGCAATCTGAGAAAACTGAAATGCGTATCTTTTGGGGCAAAACAGCGTTAAATCTATCTTTTTTCCTTTTACAAATAATTCCGTTTCAAACTGTCCAATACCCTCAATGTCAAAAACTATAAGCATATGGATGTTTTTCTCTCCGCCCCCTTTTTGATTTTCATCTTCTGCATTGGGGTTAATCCAAACTTCTGCAAAAGATTTCATATCCATATATTCAACAGGGATTATGAAGTGGAGTAACGGCGTATAGTTGCAAGGAGAAGACAGTAAACTATGGATAATTTTATCAACACTTTCGGGATTTACCTTGATAATATCATCGTCAGATGCACATTTTTCAATGATAGTTGACAGAACTTTCATCACTTCGCTGTCATTTTCAGCAAAACGTCCGGATTGCAAATTATTTATAAAATTATGAACCTGTGCAAGAAAAGTATTTTTTGTTTCAGTACCATCCAAAAGCGTCAGCATATTTCTGACAGCTTCCATAAGATAATCGGAGTTAGTGTTATATCTTGAAAGATTATAGTTAATTATAGAAATGAGTTTTGCGGTATCATAGTTATAAAGGATACTGCTCTCAATATCTTTTATGAGATTTTGAACTTCGCCTTTTAGATTTGCGAATTGTTCCGGAGCATTGATGTTTGCAAATTTAGCTGAAAGTTCGGAAAGTCTGCTGCCGAGGGTATTACTTGCTTTCAGGTTATCTGCCAAATACTTCAAATTGTTGCTGACTGCCCCTAAAATATCTTTGCGACTCATATCATTATTAAGTGCTTTCAGCAAATTTGCAACGCCGTATTTCATTTTACCGCCGGGATTTTCTTCGATAGTTGCACGCAAAAAGTCAAATAATGTACCTTTAAAAGAGGTTGATGCAGTTTCCTGCTTTTTCAATTCTTTTGAAATATCTCCGGGTTTAATCAATAATGAGGAAAATAATTGCTCGATTTCAACAGTTTTGGTTCTTGTATTCATTGGCAGAAGTTTGATAATCTCCTGCAACATATAGATATTTTTGAGAAAACTGACAGTAACGGCGGGGTCTTTCATAAGATTCATCAGTATGGTAGGTTTACCGTCTGAATCTATCAGCTTATTGTTTTGTTCATTGGGCGTTTCACCCTTACCGACACCTATAATACGTGTTGGCATTTCATTGGGATTAACGGCGGCAGTTGCGTTCACTCCGGCAGTCGCACGAGCTTGATTCAGTTGTTCTCGCTGTGCAATGGGAGTGGAAATTTTTAAAAAATCAGCCATATAATCTCCGTGTCAATTCTTTCGGATTAAGCTCTGAGAGAATTTGTAAGGTCTTCAATTTCGTCTGCTGTTGTAACAATTCTTGCACTGAATTGATATGCACGCTGAGTTAAAATCAAATTTGACATTTCATCCGCAATTGAAACATTTGAGCGTTCGAGGTAACGTCCTAAAAGCAAACTGCCGTCAGAACCTATCTCTGCTTCTTGCGGTTCGCCGGAAAACTCTGTTACAGAAAAACGTGTGCCGTCACGCAGAGCCAAACCGTTGGGATTGTCAAAAGTAAACATACCTATTTGAGGGTCGAGTGCAGCAAGGTCAACTTCATCAGTCCATTGACCGCCCTCTGTTCTCTTATAAGGAATCTCAATCCGTTCGCCTTCCCAGTCTAAAACATAGGCACCGTCGGGCGTTACAAGATAATTTGCATCTTCTTCAACACTTATATCGAAAGTTCCGCAACGAGTATACAAAATTTCATCTTTATAATCAATGGCAAAAAGTCCGTCACCCTGAATAGCATAATCCAGTTGATATGCCGACATAGTTACCGCACCTTGGGTATACAGCATATCCTGTCCCATAGGCTTAACTCCCCTACCCGTCAGCTCTTGTGACAGAGGGTCAACATCACGATTATTCTCAATGAATTCACGATTTTTATTAATATCCATCGAAGAAAACATCAAATTACGAAAAGACGTTTTCGTTGCTTTATACCCGGCAGTTTCCACATTGGCAATATTATTTGCGATAACATCCAAATCATACTGGTATGTAGACATTCCGCTCTTGCCCGTATTCATCATCACATTCAATTCGCGAATCTCCTCGTATCTAATTATTCTAATATTTCTTTAATAAACTATTACTACATCGCCGACTTACACTTACACTCACGGCGACATTTTTTGTTTCGAGAATCTCCTCGTACCTAATTCTGCAACTTAACTTTTTAATTTAACGAGGACTGCATCGCCGACTTATACTTACACTCACGACAACATAGTAATCTTTAAGCTTAACCAATCCTATTGTGTTAAATAATTACACAATGCTACAAAGGGTTGCTGTTCTTGAGTTGATTTGGTCGATAAGTTTTAATGCCGTTGAGCAAGCAACGAGTGCATTCTGAGTTTCCAAAACTCGTGAATATTCGGAATTCATATCAATATTTGAACGTTCCAAATGACCTTGATAAATTGTCGGCACAGCAACATCACGGACATTTTCATCAACGAAAAGTCCGTTGCTGTATTTTTGCATTTCGTTTATATCTTCGGGTTGTGATATGTGAAAAGTTCCCACATATTCACCGGTATTATCCCAAATCATACCTTGGTCATTAACGGTAAAATCGGCACCGCCGACAAAAATATCACCTTGAGTTGTATTACCGTTTTCATTTGCAATGTTGCCTTGCACTCTGCCGACATCAGGTAAAATTAAATAACCCTCTTCATCAATGTTAAAGTTTCCGTTTCTTGTTAAGAAATCGTGTTCTTCACCTTTAATATTGAAAAAACCTTCTCCGACAAGTCCCATATCATAAGGAAAGCCTGTTTCTTCAAGGGAACTTTCGGAAAAATCGGTGATAACATCGTCAACTTGTAACAACGGCGAAGTAAAGCCAATGTTGGTTTTGCAGCCTTTTTCAAAACGATTCATATATTCATATTCAAAAGTTGTCGTTAAAACTCTTTCGGTTTTATAGCCGGGAGTTTGAACGTTGGCAAGGTTATTTGAGATAGTATTTAAGGTGCGTTGTTGAGAGAGTAAGCCCGCAGCAGCGGTATAAAATCCGGCTTGCATAAGAACCTCCGATATATAATTACCGTTTATTTTCGCATAAACATATATTTTACATCATAATTTGAAATGGGTTGTCTTGAAAATACATTTTTGTATTAAATTTAAAAGTTAATATTTTCATATTGTCTTTTTAAAATTTGTAAAGCTAAATACATTTTTTCATATTATATTTAAAATTTACAATTATCCATAGTCATTAATATTATTTTATCACATTAAAATATGATTGTCAACATAAAAAATAATAAATATATTGAGAAAATAATAAAAATATTTTTGGGAAACATTAAAATATTTTTAATTTTTCGACATTTTGCACAAAATAATCACAATATTTTATGAAAATTAAGTATTTTTTTGTGTAAATAAACAAAAATTTCGTTTGCAATAATTTGCAACAAAATTTACATAAAATATTTGTTGAAAAAATTTATTTTATGTAGTATAATGCTTATTGTTGTGAAAAAATATGTCGGAGCAACTTCCTCCGAATAGTTTATCGACAGTAAAAATAAAAAGTAAATAGGGAAATTTATTAATTCAAGCTATGGATATATTATACAAGGAGTGATTTAATTGTTATTTGATTCAATTGACTGGCGTGCAATGGAAAGCAGTTTCAAGGCACTTAGCATTAAAGAACAGGTTATTTCGCAAAATCTTGCAAACCAAGACACCCCGGATTACAAACAAATTGAGTTTAACTTTCAAAATGTTTTGGAGGATAAACAAAAAGGCGTTGACGTTGAGCAGTCGAAAGGTATGGAATACAGTTTTACCGCACAGACTTTTACCGATACTTCACGCAACATTCTCATAGACGGCAATAGTGTCGATACCGACCAGCAACAACTGGAACTATATAATGTATATCTTCAACACTCTGCACTTGTTAACAAAATGAACGGTGAGTTTACGAGATTCAAAACAGTTGCACACGCTAATTTCAGCTGATAATTTTTTTACAGTTGAAAATCATATTATTAAAATATTCACAAGAGGTATTAAATGTTAAATTCACTTGACATATTAGGCTCTGCTATAACTGCGGAAAGATTGAGAACAGAAGTTATCACTCAAAATATTACAAACCAAAACACAACGAGAACTGCCAACGGTGAAGGTCCTTATCTCCGTAAAAATGTTATATTTGAAACAAGAGAGCTTACTTTTAATGATGCTTTGACAGCGTCAAAAGGCGGCGGTGTTCGTGTTAAAGAAATAGTAGAAAACCCCAATGCTTTAAATCCCGTTTACGACCCTACTCACCCGGACGCAGATGAGGACGGTTATGTTATGTATCCAAATGTTAATAATGCGGACGAACAAATCGACCTTATGGCTGCCTCACGTTCGCTTGAAAGTCAAATTGCGGCTTTATCGGTAATTAAATCCATTGCTGCAAAAACTTTGACAATCGGGCAAGCTCAATAATCTTAATTGTTAATAGTAAAAATATTGCCGAATAATTTTGGCAAAAGTTCTTTTATGCCTATGTATTAAATTATTATAAAAAAGGAAGTAACCGAATATGTATGTTGCACCCATAACATCAGGCTCAATCATAACCCCCATACAACCGCTTTTTAACCAAGATAACGAAAAAACCGAAACCCTTTTAGGCGGATTAGGTGAATCCGGCGGAAGTTTTCAATCTAAATTACTTAACGCAATCAACGAAATCAAAGGTATGGAGGACCAATCCGAACAATATTCCTATGAACTTGCTATGGGAAATTCTGAAAACCTTGAAGCTATGATGATTAATACTGCAAAATTAAATACAACTGTTGACCTTGCAACAACTATTACTTCACGTGTTGTTTCCACCTATAAGGAAATAATGCAGATGCAAATATAATACTGATAGTTATTTTATTTAGAAATGTAGTAATCAACAGGCTTTAAAATTGATGTTATAAAGAATTATAAAAGCACGAAATATCTATACGGCAAGCCAAACAAAAATGTATGGTGTTGCTTTAAGGAATTTAAGATTATATGAAAGAAAAACTGAAAAAATTCGGAACTTCGGCAAAGTCTAAATGGTTGTCACTGGGAAAAATGTTGAGAATGATTCTTTTGTCAGCATTAGCATTAATTGTAATTATCCTTATCATTATCGCTGTTTCCGGTTCACTCAAAAAGAAAGATGATGTCGGTTACATAGTTCTTTATAAGGATATGTCTTCCGCCGAAACTGCCGAAGTAGCCAAAATTCTCTCCGGTAACGGTACTCCCACCAAAATGAACTCAAAAGGCGAGTTGATGGTTCCCGAAACCGAATGGGATAGAATTACGGTTGGTCTTGCGGCAAAAGGTTATCCCAAAACAACTCCTTCTTACGGTTCTTTTTTCGATGATTTATCTATGACTATGACAGACGGCGACAAAGACAGGCGTTGGGTCGCTGCGGTTGAACAGAAACTTTCACAAAATCTTCGTCTTATAGAAGGCATTATAAATGCCGATGTAACGCTGAATATTGCTGAATCTTCCGATATTGTTTGGGAGCAGGAAAAACAGAAATCTTCCGCAAGTGTAATGCTTACTCTTGATACCCTCTCCCCTTTTACAAATGAAAATGTATCGGCTGTTAAATTTTTGGTTTCTTCTGCAACTCAAAAAATGTCTCCGAGTGACGTTACAGTTGTTTCAAATTCCGGCAAGCTTTTGTTAAGCTCGGAAGAAGTTTTGGGCATTGACCCCAATGACGGAACAACTTCCGGTGATGATGATTCAAAAGGCGGAGTTCAGTCCGGTATGACCCTTGAAGAACAGGAAAAGCAGCAAAGACGTGAACTCGCATTGGAATCTGCCGCTGCCCAACAGGCACAAATTGCTGTTGTAAATGTTTTGGAACCTCTTTTCGGAGAAGGTAATGTTGCGGCATCTGCGGCTTTTGACCTTAATTATGATACTGTTATACAGGAATTGATTGAATATTTACCCACCGACGAGGAAAACGGTACAGGTGTTCCGACTGATGAACACGTTGAATATACCATTGATAAGGACTTGAAAGTTGATGACGGCGGTATCGTCGGCGAAGACGAAAACACGGATATTCCGACTTATCAAAATAATGAGGAAGGTGACCTCACAAACGATGATGCCACCCATTATAAACGTGACACTTACTGGGCAATTTCACAGATAATTACCCAAAAAGAATTGGCAAAAGGTGCGGTGAATTCCGCTTCAATCGGTGTTTCGGTTATTGATAACAAAAATCCTGTTTTAAGTGAATCCGACCGTCAAAAATTCTGTGAATTAATTGCAAATTCAACTAATATTTCTGTGGATAAAGTAAGCCTTTTCGCCCAATATAAACCCCTCACACCCGACAAAATTACCGTTACTGCTCAAAGTACAAGAGAAAGATTCAATAAGCTCTTTGTCAGCATATTGCCTTGGCTTGTCGGTCTTGTTCTTCTTATAATTATCTTGATTATTCTGCTTGTTGTTTACGGCAAACGTAAAACAAGACGTGAAGTTCACCGTGCCGAACTCGAGAGTCAAGCGGCTATCCAAAGTCTTCAAACCACTCTTGACGAACACAAGCGTTCTCTTCAAGATGAAGTTGAAGCTCATCAAGCCGAAACCAATTCCACAGCCAACGAAGTGCGTGATTTCGTTAAAGAAAATCCCGAAATCACCGCTGCTCTCATTCGCTCTATGCTCAAAAACGAGGGCTGATAGCCCCCTTATTGCGGAGTTAGTTGTACTTTAAATTTGTGCGAACTCTCGCAAGCGATTAATTACGCTGTTATGCGGCATTGATATTCGCTTATGTTCGTTTGCCTTTAATTCACAAACAGCTTATGTTCACTTGTCTTTAATCGATTTTACCATATTTGCGGCATATCATACAGTATAAAAGTGTATGATATGCCAAAACTATGATTAGTAATGCTTCTGTAAGTTAACGTATAAGTAGGCGGCGAAGTCCTCGTTTAATTTAAGAATTAAGTTGCGTTTCAAGTACGTGGAACTTCTCGAAATAAAAAAGTACGTGGAACTTCTCGAAATAAAAAAGTACGTGGAACTTCTCGAAATAAAAAAATCATAAGTGTAACTATAAGTAGGTAATGTAGTCCTCGTTAAAGTTAAAAACTAAGTTGCATATCAAGTACGTGGATATTCTCGAAATAAAAAATACAGGCGGGCGTTGCCCGCAAAAATGGAGATTTTCGGAATGAATAGGAAAATTGTTAGGAATTTAATAACCCATACCGATGAAACTGTACAAATTCCCAATGCCGAGTTTCCGATAATAGAGATGAGCAGCGGAGAGAATAATGCTGCAGTTTCTCCGAAAGAAATACAACGTCTGCAAAATGAGGATTACCTTAAAAAGGAATATGACCGTATTTATCGTGAAGCTTATGAGGCTGCGACTTTGCAGGCTAATAAAGATATTATTGAGATGAAAGACCGCTTGATGATAATTACCAATAAAGAGCGGGATAGTATTCTCGAACAGGCACGTAATGAGGCAATTTATCTGAATGTTGATGCTAAAAAAGGTGCAGATGCGATTATCGAACAGGCAAAAAATCAGTATACGGATATTTGCAAAGAAGCTTATCAAACCGGGTTTACACAAGGGTTTAACGATAAAACCGCCGAACTTGAAAAGTTTGTAAAACACGTTAATATGACAGTTGATACGCTTAAAGTACAAACCAATTCGGCACTTAGAAAAATCGAATCGGAAATTGAATGGATTGCGATTGAAATTGTTGAGAAAATTTTAATTGCAGAGCTTTCCAAAAATAATAAAATTCTTGTTGATATGATTAAAGAAGCGATTAAATCTGTGAGAGATGCCGATTGGATTACCATTGAACTTTCCGAAGATTTAAAAAGTCTTTCAAAAGAATTACAGGAAATCACAACCAACACCGACTCAAATACAAAAATCGAAGTCAAAGTTTTACCGAACGATACTAAAGGTTCAGTTGTTTTACAGCTTAATGACAGAATTATGGATATTTCCGTATTTACACAATTAGAAAATATAAAAGAATTATTTTCAAGAGGTTTTTAAAAAAAGGAGTTAAAAAATGGCAAAAGGAACAGTAACAGGAAATTTAAGACCGAATTTTAAATTGATTTATGACGAACTCAGCAAGAAAAAACTTTTTCCGAAAAGTAAAGGTGACAAGCGATTTGTAATTTGTACCGCACCCGGAAGGATGCGTCAAACAACTGTTTTCGGTTATGATGAAAACGTTATGAGTAAGGCTTTTGATGATGCTTTGGATTTAATCTCACAACGGTTCGGTAAACGTACTCCCGAATGGTTTTTCGGCGGTGTTGTTACAAAAGAAGAAAAAATTCTGATTACTGATTTTTGTAAAAAAGTTCAAGACGGTTCGTTAGATTGGGACGGTATAAGCTTTGACGGCATTTTTAACTTTGCACTTCTCAAACAGGATATATTGGGCTTTGAGCTTATTGACCGACAAGGCAAAATAAACGACATCGGTTTAACGCAATTGTTCTGGAAAAAAAGAATAATCGATACTGATTTGTCTTTTACTTCCACTGCATTAAAGTATATAACTGTATTTAAAATTGCCGGATTCGGTTTGTATGACGGCGAATTTTATCCTTATAATTCCTCCGATATTTCTGCTGAACTCCCCTACTCTCTTTTAACTTTAACTGTTTCCGACGAAAAACGTCTTGAACATTTTGAAAATAAATTAGGAAAATTAACAAAGAAAATTAAAAGTAATAATGTCCTTACTGACAGACTTAAAAATCTCCCTCAGCAGACTTTTATAATATCGATTTCAGATGCAAAAGAAAGAGCAATGACTTTTACCGGTGCTGCTTCCGGTTTGGATAAAGCACTCAGAATTGCAAAAGAAAAAACTGTAAAATATATAAAAAATTATGCGTTTAATCCGATTTGGGTTAAGCTTGATGCTGTTATTGAAACCGAAACAAAATCTTTTTATTCTTTCAAAAAAGAACTTTGCGGCAAAAGAGAAGGTTATAAAAAAACCGGTAATCCCGGGGCATTTTTCTATGACAAAGGCATATCTTTAGACGATAATTTTGAATTTTCCTTTTTAAGTCAAGAGCTTAACACCGAGGGTGTTTGGGATTATGACAACAAGATATTCGATTTTACAAAAGCAAACCTTGAATTTGCAAAACGCGGTTTACCGATTTTAACAGAAGAACCTTCCGATGTGATTGTTTTTCAGTCTTTGGGGTATATGTCAGATGAGAAAGATGACATATTCCGTTTGATTATAAACAAACCCAACGAGGATTATTACGGTCGCCGTGATACCAAAGCACTTACAAAAGATGATATTTCCGAAATGGTGAAAAAGTCTGTTGAATTTTTGCTCTCAACTCAAAAAGCAGACGGAAGTTTTATTTACGGTGTTTTCCCGTCAACGGGAAGAATTTTGACTTCTTATAACATCGTTCGTCATATCGCAACTTCTACCGCTATGTTACAATACTACGATATAACCGGCAGAACAGACCCTGTTGAGGCAAATAGTTGCAATGAATATGCCTTAGACTGTATCGTTTATAAAGACATTAACACGGCATTTGTCTATGACCAAGTCCCGAAAGAGTTGAAATTGGGAGCAAGTGCGGTAATGGTTATCAACCTTGCAACTTACTCTGACTTTTTCCCGACAAAAAAATACAATGAATATATACGTGTACTTGCAAACGGTATTTTAGAATTACAGGAAGATGACGGTTCTTTCTACCACGTTTTAAACAGGGATTTTTCAAGAAAAGAACGCAACAGAATTGTTTATTATGACGGAGAGGCTGTGTATTCTCTTATACGTGCTTATGACACTTTAGGCGACAAAAAATATCTTGATGCGGCAGAAAAATCTGTTAATTATTTTATTGCAAACCACTATGAACAATATATTGACCACTGGGTTGCTTATTCAATGAACCATATTACAAGACTTCTCCCGAAACAGGAATATTTCAATTTCGGATTGTTGAATGCAACATCTAACCTCAGACAAATATATGAACGCCGCACACCTTACCACACTTACCTCGAGCTTTTAACCCAGACTTTTACTCTTTCAAACAGACTTGAAGAACTCATTGCCGGCGGTAACTCCGACCTCTACATTCCCAGCAGTTTCAGCAAAAAAGAGCTTTCAAAAACTATTTTACACCGTATAGATTATATGGCAAACTCTTACCTTTACCCGGAATTTGCGATGTATATGAATGACCCGCAAAGATGTGCTTATACTTTTACCGTTCGACATTGGAACTGGCGTATAAGAATTGATGACCTTGCTCATTTTATCGGAGCATACTATGAATTCTTAAAACGCTATGACGATATAATTGCGGCAAGCAGAAAAAACGTAATAGAATAATCCTTAAAACTCCTCAATACCTTGAGGAGTTTTTTTAAAAAAAATTATTTTTTAAAAAAATTTTATTTTTTCTGAAACTTTTTATATCCTCCCCTACGCTTCTTTTACAGAAGGCAGTTAAGTACACAAACAAGTACACAAATTGCCTACCGCAAAAAGTTTTAAAAGCAAAGGAAGTGATGTTTTGGAATTTGCAAATACGCTCATTGTTAAGACTTTAACCGTCGAGGAGAATGTCACCGTTATGGATTTTGACAGTATATATGAACAAACATATAGCGAACTGAAAAAATTTGCTATGCGAAAATGCTCAAACCTCGCAGACGTCGGCGATGTTTTGCAAGAAACATATATGGAACTCTATCAAATCATTCTCAAAAAAGGCGAAAGTTATATCAAAGACCCTCGTGCAATGGTTTTTAAACTTTGCAGACAAAAGCTCGCAAAATACTATCATCTTTCTGCAAAGCTTAAAAATATGCTTGATTTTCACAACGAAACTCTTGAAAATTTTGAGGACTTGCATTGTCTTGAAGATGTTGTTTCGGATAATGACAGTATCGAACGAGCAAAGATTTACCTTGCAAAAAAATCTCAAAACATCCAAAAATGCTTTTATCTCTTTTATATTGAGGAGCAGAGTATTGCGGATATAGCTGAAACCCTTAATTTAACACAATCCGATGTTAAAAATAAACTTTATCGTACTATTAAGGAATTGAGGTCAATGTTATGAATATTTACGAAAAACTCTCTCCTGTTGCAAAATTAAGCAAGGAGGAAATTAAAATGAAAGCTCAAAAATCACCCGAATATAAACCCCAAAGACAAATAGCATATAAGGCAATATCTTTCGCAACTGCGGCACTCGTTTTGGCAGGAACAGGTTTCGGCATACACAAATTCGCACTCAACAATGATAAGGAATCACTCGCTCCGGGGTACTCCGCAACTCAATCCGGCAACGGGCTTGTTAATGTTGAATATTCAAACCCTAACGGCAATATTGTTTATACAGATTTTGAAACAACGTGTTGGGATTTTACAGACGGTATCGGGGATATTGAATTTCACCCGGATTATTATATCTGCGAAAGCTATGAAGATTATCTGGAATATATGACAACGCTCATTGGGCAAATCCATCCCGACGATAAAGAAATGCAAGAGTGGCTTTTAGATTTTGCGAAAGAAATTACACTTGCCGGCAAAAAAGAATTTGAAGACAATGTCCTCTGTTTATTCTTAAAAGATACCTATGATACAAGCTATAATTTCCAAAGTCTTGTTGTCGGCGACGAAAATTACTTTTGCTTTAACGCAAGAAAATCTGACATTCCCATTGCACAAAACGAAAACGGAGAAGATGAAACGCGTTTGTCAATCGTTCAGATTCCGAAAGAATTTTATGAAGAAAATTTCCCTTACGAAAAGCAAATTCTTGTTCGCTATCTCCACGCTGACGAAAATATGAGCTATGACAGAATTGTTCCGGGAACTACTCGTGAAAGAGTTATTGAAATTATGGGTACACCTGCTCTCCCGTTTACCGAAGAATCATACACTTATGTTCTCGCAAACGGCGACACCGTAACCTATAATTTTGATGAAAATAACATCGTTACCGATTTTGTTTTCAACGGAATGGAAGAACCGACAGAAAAACCGGAAATTATTCCTTATGAAGAAAGTCTTGCCGCACAAATTGAATTGGGAATGACAGAAGAAGAAGTCAGCGAAATTTTCGGACGTGATACTAATGCTGAAAACTTCGGTGCTGACAGACACAATGTCACTTTAAGCGCATATTCTTACTTTGACGACACAAATTTAACAGACGTTGTCTTTGACAAAACCGGCGTTGTTGGTGTAAAATATAATGACGAGCTTGTTTTGGGTGAAATACCGAAAAGAATGATGAGGATTGTCGATGCGGAATATGATGTAAACGCATATCCCCCTCCTTATGAAAACGAGGACCCTGCACATTTCCTAATCGACTATGCCGGATTAAGCGATTATATCGGTCAGGGTGAAGCTTACGGAACACCTAACCCTTATATCATTTTCCACCAAGACACTCTCGGTATGCTGTTTATTTTTGAAATGTACGATAACACAACCGGAAAAGGCGAAATTATTAAAGCAGTAGATTTAAAAGCAACAATCGGTGATTTCCCGATGTATTATATTGATGTTAATGAAGACGGAACAGCTTTAACCATTGCCACCGAACCTGACGCTGAATATAAAGACTATTGGAATTTAAGTGATTTAAAAGAAAACGATTCACCGAATGTAATCCAAAAAAAAGTTGAATTAGATAACGTTTGGGAGGGCATTGAAATTCCCGAGGACTATGAATTCTTAGATGCTTTACCGACACTTTGGGGAGAAGAAGCTGATGTTGCTATGTATGATTAC
>JAISIJ010000288.1 GCA_031262245.1 Oscillospiraceae bacterium
AAGCAAAATTTCTTTGTATTGTCCTTCACTTATTATTTGTCTTTTCGGCATTATTTCACCCTATTTTGTTATACCACACTTTTGGGTGTTTTGCAAGTGTTTTATTGGGATGTTAGTATAAAACGGAAACAAGGTTTATAAGGGATAATTTAGGTTTTATGTTCGACATAAAAGATTACGATAACTTACTTATGGAGCTTTTCGGATAAAAATAATAAACGTTTACGTTTCGGCGTAAGCGTTTTTTGATTGGCGATAGACAGTTTAATAAAAGCATAAAGTTATGTACAATTATGCCATAAGGAGGGTTTTTGAGTGATAAAAAAGATGCTAATTTGGATAGTAAGCTGTGTATGCTTGCTAAGTTTTGGGGCGGTGGGTGTTTTTGCCGAAACGGCGGAAAAGGACGGTTTGGAAATTACGTTTGATGTGGGTGATAAGGAAATTTATGAGGTTGGCGAGGAGATACCGATTTCGCTGATAATTGCTAATTATAACAATTTCGATGTTGAGGGTGTAAGCATTGAAAAAAGCTTGCCTGAGGGGTTTGATTGGATTGAGGGCAGTTTTGAGATACCTGAAAGGTTTGGGGCTGACGGTGTAATAAACGCAGGTGATACTATTACGATAAGCGGTAAGGCGGTTAAGAAACTTATTGAAACTACAACTACCACAACGGAAAGCACTACAACAACCGCCAAGACTACCGATAAGACTACTGCTAAAACTACCAATAAGACAACGGATAGCACAACTACTTCAGCAAGCACTTCAAGTTCAAGTAGTTCTCTTTCAACGAGTACTTCAACAGGCACTTCGCAGATAACTTCAGCGGCGAATACTACTACAACACGCAGATATATTGTTAATCAAGTTGAAACTACAACAACTACAAATAAAAACGACTCCACAGCACCTAAAACAGGCGATAATTTCAACGTTTTGTGGCTGATTTTAGGCGTATTAGGCTTAGGCGGAAGCATTTTCTTTATAGCAAAAGGCAAGAAAAACGGCACAAAATTCACGGCAATTTTACTTTGTATCAGCTTGTTAGGCACAAGTTTCGGTTATACAGGGGTTTCAGAAATTTCGGCAGAAGAGCTTGAAAGCTTGACAGTTTCCGATACAGTTACAGTTGAAAACAGCGATTATACTTTTACGGTTACAGTAAAATACAAAAGTTTTGCGGCAGAGGAAATAAAATTAACCGGTAGCACAATGGATATTGAGTGTGGCGAGGGAACGGAAACAGTTTATTTTTATGCGGAATACGGCGGAAATGTTGACAATCTTATGTTAGAATCCGATGGTGAGATTGTTGAATTAATGTATGATAACGGTGAAAACGGTGATGAAACCGCAGGCGATAATGTTTACACTTGCACATTGGAAATTGATAAAACTACGCCGTATGAAGAAATTGTTTGGTATTATGCGGTAAGTGAAACAGGGTTGAGTTCAGACGGTTGGCAGATTTTTTTATATGAGTTGCCTACCGAGGAGGATTTAATTTTAGAAGAAACTGTTTCAAATGCGTTTGTAGATTTAACGGGTTCGGAGGAATTCCTTCTTGCGGATATTGAACAACGTAAAGAAATGGTAGAAACGCTTTTAGATGAAATGGTGGCACAGGGGTATATTGACGAGGCGAGTATTGAGTATAATGAAAATATGGGTTGGTATGAGTACGTTGATACAGGTGCGAAATATCAGCATATGGTAACAGTAAAAGATAATAACGGCACAGCGAGCGTTGGGGTAGATATTTATTACGGTGCACAGGACGATATAGCAGGTTGGAGAGAATTTACGATAGAAACTGCAAGATATACTGCTGATGCTATGGGTGCTTCAACAATGAGTGATGAGGACGTAACTGTTCGAGATATTTATAATTTAGGCAATACAGATTCTAAAATTTTATATATTTCGGCACACGGCGGGTATGATTATCATAACAGAAGAAATCAAGGCGGTTGGGTAATTGACGAGGCTGTGAACGGCACAACAGATTCAAATTTCAAAGGTAGCCTTGGGGCGAAGAAAATTGGAGTGAAAAATAAAACGCCAATAATATGGCGTTTTTCTCTATCAATTTTTGGAAATTAAGTAATATGGATATCAATCCTTATAAGGCTTATTGCTTATTCCGTTTTCATTTAAACGATTGACCATTTTGTTCAAGCGTTTAATCCACATTTTTTTAAACCAAGTACTGTTGCCAAAAAGCTTTACAAATGTTGGGCTAATTGCATAATACACACGAATGAATAATTTTCCATACCATTTGGGAGCAAGAGTATAATCACGAAATCTTCTGAGAGTCCAGACTTCAGGGCAATCGTAAGAACCGTATACTGAAGTAGCAATATAACAACCACCGGGCTTATAACATTTTTCAACTATCATTTTTGTAAAACAATAATCACAGGTTGTACGAGTCCAATAAATACCACATTTTGAACATTCAAAATAACCATCTTTATATCGTAATGAATCACTTCCGCAATTATGACAGCTACTTTGAAGTGGATAGACATCCTTACCACATCTTGGACAAATTAATTGTGGGTCTGTCATCTAAAAACCTCCATTTTTATTTTTATTATAATACACTTAATTGACGTTTTTGTGTCAAAAAAAAAACACACAAGTGAAATATGCGTGAAAATTGTGTGAAAACACAGAAAAATAGGGTATTTAAATGGAAGTATCACAAAAATTCAAGTTGATAGCGGCAGAGGAACAGGCAAAGTTCAGAGCGGAAATATTGAAATGCCATAATTCTAATGCGGCGAGGGCGGTTATAGATAATTTCGGTGACGGAACGAATGAGGAAAAAATAGTGTTTTTGTTACACCTTTTTGATGTTAAAATGGAATTATTATCAAAAGAGGCAAGAGAAGCAGCTGATGAGGGGTATGAATTGCTGTTAGAGTGGCTGACTTCAAGGGAAACAAAGGGGTTTTTGAGAGATGGGTTAAAAGGGTTGGTGTTTTATATGTAGAAACTTACATAAACGCAGAATTGACTTGACTTTTCGTAATTTCGGAGTATAATATTCTTAGGGAGTGGAGTTATGTTTAAAAAGATATTTTCGTTGTTACTTATAATGGTTTTATTGCTTACAGGGTGTTTCGTTTGGATTAGAAATGGAAGCTCACAATACATTGAGGTTGAGGGTAATGAGGTTTATGTTGTTGAATAACGGAAATAAAAAATAGGAGTTAAAAGGTGTTATAATATGGAATTTGGCAAAATCAATGAAATTATCAAAAACTTGCAGGCACAGGGTTTAGTAAATCCGAATATTGGTATGGCGGTTGAGGCTGTGCCTATAAAAATAGAGAGTATGAATGTACACGCAACCGCACACGGGGTAACACTTGAAGAAGCACAGAAGTATATTGATACGGCGAAAATAATGTTTGAACAAAAAAATCACCGCAATATGTTTCTTTCTTACGATGGTTCTGCAACTGTTCTTGTAGAAAACAATAGGCTGATTTCTGCATATAGCAGGAAAGATTTCGACCGTTCAATACTTATGATTTTGGAGGAGATTACAAATGTATGATGAAATAAAATCCTACTGCCCTTTGGTAGATAAAGAGGTAAGCGAAGGTGAATGTTACGATGTGCAAATGGTGCGTTCGGGGTTTATAAAATCGAGCATTTTAGATTTTGAACTTAATACTAAAAGAGCAGAGTTTTTCTGTTCGTTTTGCAGATTTAACCAATTGGAGTGTGAGCCACCTTTGGCGGTTCAGCGTGTAGGATCTATATCTGACAATGTTGGAGAAATATAGAACGGAATTTTTTTGATACAGCACAAGGAGTTAAAATGAACATAACAGAAACAATTCAGGAAAAGTTAGCTGATATTGAAAAAGAAAAAGACGTAAAAATCCTGTACGCTGCCGAAAGTGGTAGCAGGGCATGGGGTTTTGAATCTGACGACAGCGATTACGATGTGAGATTTATTTATGCACAATCTGTTGAAAAATATTTACAAATACAAGAAACGAGAGATGTAATTGAATTGCCTATTGATGGTATTTGGGATATAAATGGGTGGGATTTAAAGAAAACTTTATTGTTGTTGCATAAATCGAACCCTACGTTGTTTGAGTGGGGTAATTCGCCTTTGGTTTATAAAACTACCGAAGAATGGGGTAAAATCAAGGAAATAATGAATAATTATTTTCTACTCAAGTCCGGAATTTGGCACTATTTGAGTATGACGAAAAGTAATTTTAATGAGTTTTTGAAAGATAAAGAGCAGATAAAACTGAAAAAGTACTTCTATTGCTTACGACCTATTTTGGCTTCGATGTGGATTTTAAACGAGCAAACGCCACCTCCTATGAAGTTTACTGAGTTAGTTTCGGCGGAATTAGATAAAGAAATTTTGCCGTTTGTTGAGAAATTGTTAAACTTAAAAATGAATTCTGCGGAAACAAAATTCATTTCGCCTGTAACTCCATTAAATGAATATATCGAGAAAAATTTAGTGATTATGCGGGAGAAAGTGGAGAGCTTACCGCACCAAAAGACTTTGGATTTTGAAGAATTGAATGAGGTTTTCAGGGGTGTTTTAGGGGTAATGCAATGATAATCAGTGCGAGTAGGCGAACAGACATACCCTCCTATTACTCCGAATGGTTTTTTAATCGACTTAAAGAAGGTTTTGTTTTGGTGCGTAATCCTATGAATATTCACCAAATAAGCCGCATTAATCTTTCTCCGAATGTTATTGACGGCATAGTTTTTTGGACTAAAAATCCTGTTCCTATGCTTGAAAAGCTTGCTGAATTAAGGAATTATATTTATTATTTTCAATTTACAATTACAGGTTACGGTTCTGATATAGAGTGCAATTTACCTGATAAAAACAAAATTATTTTGCCGGCATTTAAAAAAATATCCGAAATTATCGGTGCTGATAGGATTATTTGGCGTTATGACCCGATATTTTTTAACCCCAAATACACATTTGATTATCACATTCGTGCCTTTGGCAAAATTGCAGAAACTCTTTCCGGTTATAAAAAAAGTTATAATATAATCAAGTGGTGTAAAATCCTTAGGAAAAGACAATACTGAAAACAAGACAAAAAAGGAGAATTACACCAATGAAAAATGAACTTATAGCAAAAGAAAATCCGATAATA
>JAISIJ010000384.1 GCA_031262245.1 Oscillospiraceae bacterium
GTAATAGGGTCGCCCTCATAAGCAACGGTAATACCATTTGTCTGGGCATATGAGTCAATTGAAGACCCCTCTTGGCAGATAATTCTTAAATCCTTTAAGAAAGTAGGTTCATAAGAAGAATTGAATATAACACCGAAAGCATTTTCATTAACCTTAGTATTCCCCATAAGACGTATTTCTTTTAGATTGGGCATACCCGAAAAAGAGTATTCTAGGACATTTTGCAATTGATTATCGTCAGCGATATTTAATTCTCTCACATTGGAACATTCCATATATGCTCCGTAACCTACCTCTAAAATATTAGAGGGGATAGTAATTTTTGTGAAAGAAGTGCAACGTGCAAAAGTACCCTCATATATAGCTATAATATTGGGAGGGAGAGTAACATTGCCTAATCTTTTGCAGGAAACAAAAGCATAGTCAAAAATTTCAACTACTGTATCGGGAAAATCTATATTTGTTATACTCGAACAGAAAGCAAAAGCATAAGGGTCAATAGAATAAAGATTAGAGGGCAAGATTATCTCTTCAAGATTCCAACCTCTGTAAAAAGCACAAGCTCCTATACGCACTACAGTTTCGGGAATGGTATATGATTTATCCGCACGTCCTGTAGGATAACGTATAATGGCAGTTTCATCTTTGTTAAACAGAATACCGTCAACCGATTTAAATATTTCGTTACTTTCGTCAATATAGATGTTTTCGGGCATTATTCCCCAAAAAGCATAATCGTCAATACTTGTAAGTGTTGACGGGAGATACAGGTTTTTTAACGTAGTATTTTCCTCTAATGCTCTTGAACGGATATTATTAACTGTAATACCCTCTATTTCCTCGGGAATAGTTAAATCTTCTGCCTGTCCCGAATATTTGGTAACGGAAACAAAGCCGTCCTCATTGATAAAATAAGTCCAGTCCTCAAAAGTTTTTAAATCTAACTCTGTTTCGCCACGATAGATTGTAACTTCTCCGGCTTCCGTAATAATAACTTGCTCTTGAGAATCGTCAAAATCAGGGATTGTTACTGTTTCTTCGGCAGAATTCTCCGTTGTTGTTTCGGAAACGGGAACAGTAACAGCTGTAGTTACGTCAGGCAGTGAAGTTGTTTCGTCTGCATAAGCAGGAACAGTCAATAAAAGTAACGCAAGTAGTGCTGATATAATTTTCATAAAAAATCTTACCTTAACAGAATATATTCAAGCATAATGCTTATAGTAGTTATGTACAATAACATAAATATAACAGAATATTTATAAATCAACCTTAAATATTCTATCACTTTTTTTTCTGCTGTCAAGTTTTTTTCGTAAACATAAAAAAATACTTGAAATTAGTATGAAAATATTATACAATTATCATAACTGAAATAAAAATAATATAGGAAAGTAAAAAATGTTTGATAAAATCATTATAAAAGGTGCAAGAGAAAATAATCTTAAAAATATTAATGTTGAATTTCCCAGAGATAAATTGGTTGTTATGACAGGAGTGAGCGGTTCCGGAAAATCCTCCCTTGCTTTTGATACGATTTATGCTGACGGTCAAAGACGATATATGGAAAGTCTTTCCTCTTACGCTCGCCAATTTTTAGGACAAATGGAAAAACCCGATGTTGACAGTATTGAGGGGCTTTCTCCCGCTATATCAATCGACCAGAAAACAACGAGTAAAAATCCGCGTTCAACTGTAGGAACAGTAACGGAGATATACGATTATCTGCGTTTATTATACGCAAGAATAGGTATACCTCATTGCCCTATTTGCGGACGTGTTATAAAACAACAAACAGTTGACCAAATCACAGATGATATATTATCTCTTCCCGAAAACAGTAAAATTATTCTCCTTTCACCTATAGCAAAAGGAAAAAAAGGTGAATATAAGCAAGAATTTGAGAGTGTTAAAAAAGCAGGGTTTGTAAGAGTAAGAGTTGACGGTATAATTTATGATTTGTCGGAAAATATAAGTTTAGATAAAAATAAAAAGCATACCATTGAAATAGTTGTGGACAGACTTGTTATTAAATCTGACATAAAATCTCGATTAAGTGACAGTTTGGAAACGGTTTTTAAATATTCAGAGGGTATGCTTAATCTGCTTATAACAGGGGAAGAGGAAGAGATTATTGAATATTCCTTAAACTATGCCTGTCCCGAACACGGTTTTTCAATGGACGAATTAACCCCTCGAATGTTCTCTTTTAACAATCCTTTCGGTGCTTGCGAAAAATGTACGGGTTTAGGTGCGGTTTTTGAAATAGACCCCGAATCTGTTATACCAAACCCCAATCTCACTATTGCAGAGGGAGCTATTCAAGCTATCGGTTGGAACAGTCTTGACGAAAATTCTATTGCAATGATGTATTATAAAGCTATTGCTAAAAAATATGATATATCTTTGAGAGTGCCGGTAAAAGATTTACCCAAAGAAGTTTTAAATGTCTTTCTTTACGGTTCAAAAGGTCAGAAATTAGAAATGCAAGTTCCCTCACATTTCGGCGGCGGTATTCGCAAGCAAGTTTTTGAGGGTGTTATTAATAATATGCAACGCCGCTATAAGGAAACAACAAGCGAATACTCAAAAGAAGAGATACGAAGTAATATGAGCGAAAAAGCTTGTTCCGAATGTGGCGGCGACCGTCTGAAAAAAGAGATTTTAGCAGTAACCGTGGGGGGAATTAATATCACCCAACTCACAAGAAAGTCTATTACGGATTGTGTTGAGTTCTTTGAAAATCTCCAATTAACAGACAGAGAAAAATTTATTGCACATCGTATAGTGAAAGAGATAAAAGAAAGACTGCATTTCCTAAAAAATGTAGGATTGGAATATCTGACATTAGCTCGTTCTTCGGGTTCTTTATCAGGAGGAGAAAGTCAGCGTATACGGCTTGCGACACAAATAGGCTCAATGCTTACAGGTGTGCTATATGTGTTAGATGAACCGAGTATCGGTTTACACCAACGTGATAATGACAAACTCATTGAAACACTTAAACATCTCCGTGATTTAGGTAATACTCTTATTGTTGTTGAACACGATGACGAAACTATGCTTGCGGCAGATTATATTGTAGACATAGGTCCGGGTGCGGGTATTCACGGCGGTGAGGTAATATTCTCAGGGACTGTAAAAGAGCTTATGAAAGCAAAAAACAGTCTTACTGCGGAATATTTAGCCGATAAATTTAAAATACCCTGTCCTAAAGTACGCCGTCAAGGCAACGGTAATTTTTTGGAAGTGTACGGAGCAAGCGAGAATAATCTTAAGGATATTGACGTAAAAATTCCTCTTAATACCTTTACCTGTGTTACGGGAGTAAGCGGTTCGGGGAAATCTTCTCTTGTTAATGAGGTAATTTTAAAATATTTATCTCATAAACTTAATCGTACACGTTCTGTTAAATGGGGTAAGTTTAAAAGCATTAAGGGATTGGAATTTTTAGATAAAGTTATCGCAATCGACCAAGCACCCATCGGACGTACTCCTCGTTCCAATGCCGCAACTTATACCAATGTTTTTAATGATATTCGTGAACTTTATGCCTCAACTAATGACGCTAAAGCAAGAGGTTATAAAATAGGACGTTTTTCATTTAATACCAAAGGCGGCAGATGTGAAGCCTGTCAAGGTGACGGTATTATAAAAATGGAAATGCACTTCCTCCCCGATATTTATGTACCTTGTGAGGTTTGTAAGGGTAAACGCTATAATCGTGAAACACTTGAAGTTTACTATAAAGGTAAGAATATCTATGATATTTTAGATATGACTATTGACGAATGTGTTGAGTTTTTCGAGAATATCCCAAAAATATCAAGAAAAATGCGAACACTTCAAGAGGTTGGTTTGGGGTATATCAAAGCGGGTCAACCTGCAACAACTCTTTCGGGAGGAGAAGCACAGCGTGTAAAATTAGCCGCTGAACTTTCCAAACGTGCAACAGGAAAAACTTTATATATCCTTGATGAACCCACTACGGGTCTGCATAATGCAGATGTTCACAAGCTTATAGATGTTTTACAGAAATTAGTTGAAAACGGCGATACTGTACTTGTAATTGAGCATAACCTCAATGTAATTAAAGTTGCCGATTATATCATAGACTTAGGTCCCGAGGGCGGAGATAAAGGCGGAGAATTAATTGCCGGCGGCACTCCCGAAGAGCTTGTTAAAATAAAAAAATCTTATACGGGTTTGTATCTCAAAGAATATCTGAAAAAGAAGAAAAAATAACATTTCGGAGATAAAATATTTATGTTAAAAAAACTTTTGGCTTTGCTGTTAATTACAATAAACCTTACTGCTTGTGCAACAACAAAAATTCTCCCTACAAACGGCGGAGAAGTTGTTGAATGGACTATGCCGCTTACTACCTCAACTGTTTCAACCACGGTTGTTACAACTACTCCACCTCCTCCGCCTCCTAAAAAAGCCAGTGTGGCTTTAGCCGGAGATGTTCTGCTTCACACACAAGTATGGAAAGCCGCCGATTTGGGCGAAGATAAATATGATTTTACACCCTTTTTCGCTGATATTAAGCCCTATGTTGAAGCGGCGGATTTTGCAATTTGTAACCTTGAAAACCCTGTTGATGTTGACGGAGGAAACCAAAATCTCTCAACTTATCCGCAATTTAATGCTCCTTATGAAATATTAGACGGTATTAAGTATATGGGATTTGATGCCGTCACTACCGCTAATAATCACTCATTCGATAAACATTTTGAGGGTCTTTGTGCAACATTGGAGAATGTTGAAAAATGCGGACTTTTATACACGGGAACATATGAAACAGCAGAAGATTATAATGAATATCTCATAAAAGAAGTCAATGGTATAAATATTGCCGTTTTGAGTTACAGTCAACTTGATAACGGTATGAGCGGGGTAATTCCCTCTGATAAACGCAGTTTTGCTATGCGAAGATTTGATATTGACGACACCTCTCTTACGGCAATGGCAGAAGATATGCAAAATTGCCGTGATTTAGGTGCGGATATTGTTATAACTGCTTTACATTGGGGTGCTGAATATGTAGATTATCCCACTTCCTCAATGGAAGACTTTGCACATAAACTTGCAGAAAACGGAGCGGATATAGTATGGGGCGGTCACTCTCATTGCGTTCAGCCTGCAGAATGGGTTTCCACAGACAGAGGGCAAAGTCTTATACTCTATTCCTTAGGTAATTTTTTTGTTGACCAAATAGGTTTGCAACCACCGCAAGCCAAAACCGCTTACGGTGCTGTTGTCACGATTAATATTGAAGAAATTGACGGCGGTTTCAGTCTTTCCGCCGATTTGCTCCCCACCTACACTTACCGCTACACCAATGACGACGGCTCTCGAGCATACCAAATTATCCCCGAAGGAGCAACCAACGCACCCGAATCCGCTATCCCTGCTTTTCAACACGTTGAGTCTATTATATCGTTTTGATTTTTTTTACTTTTCTATTCGTTTTAGAGTATTACACCTCTTGAAGTTCCCTAATTCTTTTCATAGTTGGC
>JAISIJ010000013.1 GCA_031262245.1 Oscillospiraceae bacterium
GTCGAGTGCTTTTTTACGACTGCTAAAATACCATGTAACATAAAGAAATTTTCTTCAGCAAATGATATGTTAGCATCAGACAGAGCGTTTGACCTCATTTTGCTCGATATTGATATGCCTGACATTTCTGGTATGAAAGCCGCTGAAAAAATCAGAGATATCAGCGAAAATATAACGATAGTTTTTGTAACCAACATTGATAATTTTGTGTTTGAGGCGATTAAATACACGCCGTTTCGCTTTATAAGAAAAAAATATTTAGCCGACGAAATGTCAGAGATGCTCGTTGCTTTTAAAAACAAATATAAAAATGACAGCGTTTTTCTTGATGTTTTCGATGAAAACGACCGAGCTAAGCGTATAAAAGCGATAGACGTGAGTTACTTCGAGTCGTTCGGTCACACCATTGACATTCATCACAGCAGTTGTGTTTTAAGAACAAAACAAACGCTTAATAATTTAGAAGAAAAACTACCGGGATTCATAAGAATCCACAAAAGTTACCTTGTTAATTTCAGATTTATCTATGAAATTGCAGCCGGTTTTGCTGTATTGGACGATGGAAAAAAGCTCGCAATAAGCAGGTATCGTATCAAGGAAGTTAAGAGCAAATTTATGAAATTCACAAGGGGAGAAATATAATGATACTGCAAATTTTCGACTTCTTTGCGAATTTAATAGATTTGTTTTTGATAGCTTTCTTTACAATTAAGTGGCTGGCGGTAAAGGACGACTCGAAACGAGTTTTTGTATATGTAACCTTCATAATACTTCCGTCAGTGATTACGTTTTTCCTTTCAAATTTTCTTAACCTTTCTTCATTAACGCTCGTGATATATCTTTCTGCGAATTTTGCGTTATCTGTTTTCCTCCTTAAGGGCAACAATTTTGAAAAATTTCTTGTTTCACTCATCGGAATTGTGCTTTATTTAGTAACAAATTTCTTGGTTATAGCCTTGGCTGAACTCGTTTCCGGCGGCAGTGATACCGACATAATCGGCGGAAGAGGCTTGGCACACTATTTGCTTTTATTTTTCGCCAAATTGCTTTTCTTTATCATAGCAGAGTTAATTTTATCGATTAAGAAAAAGACAAGAATTAAGCTTAAAATTAACGAATGGATCGTTGTAATCTGTATATTTTTTAGTTCACTTATTGCTGAAATTTTTCTTCTAAATAGTGTAACATTACCCGAGCCCGATTTAATAATTTTCTCGATAAATATTTTAGTTATTGATATACTGACGATTTATTTATTCATTTCTCTGAATCTGAAAAACGAAAAAGACCTCAATTTGAATCTACTTAGGTTTTCAATAGAAAATCAAAGTGAATATCTCGAAAAAATGAAAAATCACACACTCGAGATGAAAAAATTACGTCATGATATAATGAAATACTTAGATATAACCGCTGAACTTGTTAATAGCGGAAAACAAGAAAAAGCTCTTTCGTATATAAAAGAGCTTGGGGAGAAATTTTCTTCATCAAATTATCATCTTGTCACAACCGCGAGTGACATTATTTCTGCAACGTTTAACCTTAAATATTCGGAATGTTTGGACAAGAAAATAAAGTGTACATATCAAATTGTCGGGGATATGAACGGCGTTAAGGACACCGACATAAGCATACTGCTTTATAATCTTCTTGAAAACGCAATTGAGGCGTGCGAGGGACAAGAATCTCCGTTTATTGATGTGAAAATTTGCGATAATAAAGCATATTTGATGATTGTTATAAAAAATTCGCTGAAAGAAAATTGCGAAGAAACAAACGCCAAGCTAACAACGACAAAAGCAGACAAAAATTTGCATGGATTCGGGCTTATGACCGTTTCCGACATAGTGAAAACTTACGATGGACTTATGAATATTTCAAGAGACGAAAATGTTTTTGTTGCCGATATTAGACTTCACAAATCTGATATTCAATCAAAATAATCTATTCTTTTTACGGCAGCCATCAGAATTATTATGAACACAATTGTATACGCAAAAGACGTGAATAAACTTGCGAAAAATCCGGCGTTTGTGACCGGTATATCGTTGCCGAACGCAGAGAGCAAACCGATAGGGGATAAGCTTTCTCCCGCAATATTCATACTGTCGAACAGACCCAGTACGAATACACTTATTCTCCCTCCGCCGATTAGTATTTTTGAGTTTGCGGGCAAAAGCGACAACACGGAAATTATTGTTACTACTGCCATTCCCGGCACTGATGCGCTCAAGTAAATACCGAATACGCTTAGTAAATCCATCGGAATAATATTTCCGCCGATACATATGAGCCCCAAGATAAACGCAACTGCGAAGTTAATTAAGGTAACTCCCATTGTTACCGTCAAAGCGGATATGAGTTTTCCTGCGTAAATCTGTGTTGGTGTAATACCTGAAAGGATGGCGAATTTCATCGTTCCGCGTTCTTTGTCAATCGCAAAAATATCTGCCGCAATTAAAACCATGAATATTGCGAAGAACGAAAAGTAATTTTTGAAAATGAAATCCGTTGCAGATAATCTTGTAAATTCCACACTGTTAAGATGCAGTAAAAGCATTTTCAGTGCATTCGGATATTTATCTGCAATCGGAAGATTATTTGCAACGTTGCTTGCCATCTCTGTATAAGCCTGCACCCCGATAATACAGAGCAAAATAATTAAACCTATCATTATGAGTAATTTTTTTGAGTGGATAAGTCTGTAAATTTCACTCCGAAAAACTTTTACGGAATTTTTCATGGTTATGCTCCCTTAAGCCCAAATATTTTTTCGCCGGAACAGAATAACCGCTGATATGATAAACGGTATTGCGTATATAACCACCAAGAAAGTTACCCAAACCGAAGTATCGTTTATGCCGCTTAGAAAAGACGTCGGGGTTAAATAGTTTTTGCCGATAACACTGTCGAGCGATAATGATAAAAAAATCAGACCGACGGATATAAAAATCGTCTTAAGAAAATTATCAACGCTTACCGATATAACCGATAAAACTGCGATAATCGGAAAGGTGCTTATTCCGGCACGGATATATAAAATCGCGATTTTGTAAAAGTCCGAAACCAAAATATCCATATGCCAAATTGCCGGAAATGTTATTGATAAGAAAAGCATAATCAT
>JAISIJ010000109.1 GCA_031262245.1 Oscillospiraceae bacterium
TCAACACCAATTACTCTACTACCACTACTTTTATACTCCATCTTTTTACTTCTCTCATATCTTTAGTGTATTTTACTTTTCAAGGTTCGCTACTTCATTTAACTAAAATTACACCTTGAACTCTTTTATTTTTACTCTTCTATTATTTTTAGGGGACGCTTATGCTTAAGGTTCTCTACCTTATTTAACTAAAATTACACCTAAACTCTTTTAGTTTAACTTTTGTTTGGTTTAACTTGTAGTTTTTAGTTAAACTTGTTATTTAGTTATAATTACTAATTTCTCATTACTAATTATTAATTTTTAAAAACGGCGGCTACGCCGTTTTTAACACAAAACACTTTGTCTGCCTCAACTTCTTTACAAGCTGTTATAAAACATTGACAATCTTTTACTGTTTCATATATTAAGTCACATCTGTTTTTGTCAAGCTCCGCCATAACATCATCTAAGAGTATAACAGGTGTTTCACCGCATTTTTCGCCGAATATTTTTGAAACAGCAAGTTTTAAAACAAGTGCAACAGATTTTCTCTGTCCGCTTGAGGCAAAATCCTTTGCTGATTTACCGTTTATTGTTATACCCAACTCGTCACGGTTAACCCCGGTTGTTGTAAATCCTACTCTTAAGTCATTGGAAATATTATTCTTAAGTTTACATTCATAATTCTCCGCCGTAACATTGGGAGCATAGAAAATATTCAGTTTTTCTTTGTCATTTGTTATTTTTGAATATAACTCACAAACAACAGGTTTTAAAATGTCTATATATTTCCTTCGATATTCATAAATCTTTATACCGTATTTTACAAGTTCTGTATCATAAACCTCAAGCAACAAAGGATTATCAATTTTTTTTAAAATCTCATTTCTTGCTTTTAGGATATTGTTAAATCTGACAATAGTTGTATTATAAGACGGTTTAAGCTGTGCAACGGCATAATCAATAAAAAGCCGTCTGATATTAGGCTGTCCCGTTACCAGTTCTGTGTCCTCGGGTGTAAAAACTATACATTTAAACTGTTCAAAAAGTTGCAATCTACTCTCTGTTTTAACACCGTTAAGTTTAATATTTCTCTGTATCTTTCCCTCTTTTGAGAAAACATATTCAATACTCTGCTCACGTTCTGAATTTTCAAAAACAAGGCTTGTCTCAAATAAATTCTCACCGAACCTCGGAAAATCTCTCTCCTTATGAGTTCTGAAAGATTTACACCCTGTTAAAATGAAAATATTTTCAAGTAAATTTGTTTTCCCTTGAGCATTATCTCCTAAAAAGAGGTTAAAACCCTTATGAGGTGTAATTTCCACCTCTTTCAGATTTTTGAAATTATCAGTACAGAACTTATTTATTACCACAAACTACAAACTCATTTCTGTTATAAATAACTTTATCACCGACAACTAATTTCTTTCTCTTCTTCAAACAAACTTCGCCGTTCACAGTTACTTCACCGTTAGTTATTGCAACTTGAGCCGCACCGCCTGTTGCACAAGCCCCGGCAAATTTTAAAAATTGGTCAAGTTGTATAATTTCGGTATTAATTGTTATGTTCATTTTTCAGTTTGAGCCTCCTGTACAGTATCTATTTATCAAATGTGTACCTTATTTTAACTGTTTTTGCAACTTCTTTATTTTAACTTTAACTTTTTTTATTACTTAATATTCACCGGCATAATAAGATAAGTGAATGAATCTCCCTGTATCGGTGAAACAACAAAAGGTTTCATTGCACCATTCATTTTAATTAACACTTTATCACAATCGGAAGCTTTTAAAGCCTCAAGCATAAATTTGGGATTAACACCGATAATCATAGTTTCACCTGTGATATTAGCCTCAACATCACCGTTAAAATTACCCTCATTAGATTTAAAATCCAAATTGATATTATCATTTTCAAAGGTACATTTTACATAATTCTTTGCTTTTTCGCTGATTAAAAACGTAACACTTGACAAAAATTTTGAAAATTCACTTACGGAAACAATAACCTCTGTTTTAAACTCATTGGTTAAAAGAGCGGAATAGTTATTAAACTCACCATCAATCAATCTTGTAAAAACTGTATATCCGTTAAAATTAAATATTGCGTGCTTGCCGTTACTTGAAAATTCAACTTCTTTTTCATTGTCATTTTGTAAAATATGAGCAATAGCGGCAAGTGCTTTTGACGGAACAACGAATTTATAATTAACTTCTGTTGAAATTTTCTCTGTTCTTAAAGACAAACGCATATTATCACTTGAAACAAGATTAAATACCCCGTCTTTAATATCAAAGAGTTCTCCTCTTAAAACAGGTTTCTGGTCACTTGTTGCAACAGAAAAAATTGTCTGTTCAATCATAGACTTCAAAATATCCTGTGTTAAAGTCACTTTAGTTTCAGGGGTAAAAAGCGGTAATTTTGAATATTCTTCCGTATTCATTCCTTTAATAGTATATTTAACCTTACCGCTCTGTAATTTAATATTCAAACCGTCCTCAACAGTAAACTCAACTGTTTCCTCCGGCAAATTTCTCACCATATCCACAATATTCTTAGCATTAACAATAAACTCAATAGTTTCATCGGTATAAACAGGAATTTCCGTTGTCATTCCAATCTCGAGGTCATACCCTGTCAATTTCAGCACATTATCCTCAACAACAAATTTAATACCCTCCATAGCAGGTATAGCCGCTTTACTTGCACAAGCTTTTCCCACATTATACAACGCTTCCGCAAGCACTTTAACATCACAATTAAACATTTTTCATTTCTCCTTTTTTCAGATATTCGCGTTTCTCGAAGTTCCGTAGTTGTTTTCATTATCGGCAACTTAGTTGACATTAGTTTCATAGGTGTTTGTTATTTTTATCATATCTGATTGTTTTCAGATATTTATAGTTTATTATTTTTTTAGTATCTATCAGTTTCAGAATTTTACGTCTATCAAAGTTCCGTAGTTGTTGTGGTAGTTGGCACTTCAGTTGACATTTTTTTAGTATCTCTTATTTCCTGTGATTCACATCTATCGAAGTTCCGTAGTTGTTTTAATTATCGACAACTTAGTTGACATTAGTTTCATAGGTGTTTGTTATTTTTATCATATCTGATTGTTTTCAGATATTTATAAGTTCATTTAATTTAATTTTATTTATATAATTTAAAATAATACTATGTTAATAAAAAACTAAAAAATTTGTTTTAAACAAATAGAAAAAGAAAGAAGAGAAATTTTTTTATTAATCATACTATCATTTATATTATTTATATAGTATTAATAGTAGAGGCTGTTGAAAAGTTAAAAGAACAAATTTTTATCTTGAAATCAAGATAAATAACACTCTTTTTTTGAACGTTCGGGTCTTGAAAGAAAGTTGAATGTGTTTAAACTCATTTTTACTTTTTTTTTAAACATTTTCTCAACAGCTTTTCTCTGTTTAAAACTAAAACTTTGTTAAAAATTTTTCTTTTTAGTTTTCTAATGTTTGCAGGGAAATGCTACTCTCGAAGTTCCGTAGATATTTTCACTCTTGGCAACTTAGTTGACATTAGTTTTTGGTATCTATCAGTATCAGAAGTTTACTCTCTCGAAGTTCCGTAGATATTTTCACTCTTGGCAACTCAGTTGACATTAGTTTTTGGTATCTATCAGTATCAGAAGTTTACATCTCTCGAAGTTCCGTAGTTGTTTTCACTTTTGGAAACTCAGTTGATATTACTTTTACTTATTAAGTACTAAAAAAATATCAGCAGTTTCCTAAAACGAGAAGATAATAAAACTGCAAAAACACCGGTCGTGACGATGTCAGCTGAGTTGCCGACAACCACAATATCTACGGAACTTCGAGAGGTGTACCTTTCTGCTACTATCAGATATTTAACATAGTGTTGAAAAAGGTGTTGAAAGTTTTCAAATAGGTGTTAAAAATAATGTGAAAAGTCGCTTTGTTGCTAAAAAAAATTAAATGTTGAAAGTTTGTGAAAAGGTATTTTAAACCTTTGATATAATTGTAAAATATAATAAATTTCAACTATATACAGTAATAATGCTACTACATACAGTAGTTTATATTAATTACTTGAAATTGTAAGATTTTTTATAATATCGTTAATAAGGTTTTTAATATTTTCATCTCTGTCGATAGATTTTTGTATATCGTTCACAGCATATATAATAGTAGAGTGGTCACGACCGCCTAATTTTTCACCTATTTCTTTTAGAGACATTTCTGTTGTTTCTTTTAGGATATAAGCGGTAATTTTTCTTGAAAGGGATATAATCTGTGAACGTTTATTTGAACAAATATCCTCGGGAGTTATTTTATAGACATCTGAAACAGCTCTTAAGACTTTTTCTGCGGTAACGGGAGAAAATTCCGAATCTCTTAATATATCCATTGCAACGCCTTGAGCCAAAGCAACAGTAGGACGTACTTGTGAAAAATGATATAAAGCTTTAAGTTTTTTAACAGCGGATTCTAACTGTCTGATATTGGATTTAATCATTTCCGCAAGGGTGTCTATAACATCATTATTGAGTTCAAGACCTAAGAGTTCAGCTTTACGTTTAATAATTGCAACCCTTGTTTCTTTTTCCGGAGGTAAAATTTTTGCAATAATTCCCCATTCAAAACGAGTTCTTACTCTGTCTTCTAAAAGATGTATGTCTTTTGCGGGTTTATCACTTGTGAGTACAATATTTTTTCCTGCATTATATAAATCATTAAAAGTATGGAAGAGTTCTTCCTGTGTTTTTTCTTTACCCGAAAAAAACTGAACGTCGTCAAGAAGGAGAATATCAGCTGTGCGGTATTTTGCACGGAATTCAGACGTTTTATTTTTAGCAATAGACTCAATAAACTCATTACCGTAAGTTTCCGAGCTGACATATATTATTTTTTTGTCGGGATATTTTGCTAACGCATCATTGGCAATTGCAAACATAAGGTGGGTTTTACCCAAACCCGAATTACCATGAATAAAAAGAGGGTTATTTTTAATTTTTTCTGTATTTTCATTTGTAATAGACATACAGGCGGCAAGAGCAAAATTATTTGATTCACCTTTAATAAAAGTTTCAAAGGTATATTCATAATGTGCTTTTGCAAAGGAATCTTCCAATTCAATATGTTTTTGGTTAACAATTTCTATTGTTTTATCTACTGTTTCAACAGCAGAATCAACTATTTCTTTGTTAACGTTTTCATTTGCCGTAATTTCAACGTCAATTTCAAATCCCAAAACATTGAAAAAACCATCTTTTAAAGCGTCTAAGTATTTATCTTTAACTAAATTACCTTTAAAAACATTTTCAACATTAAGAATAGCCTTTGAACCGTCAAGATATAATAATATCATAGGCTCAATAAAAGTTTGCATTGCTCTGTCGGTTATATCGGTACTGCGTAGATAGTCACAAACCTGTTTATAAACTTCTGCATTTGAATTCATAAGTTACCTCGAAAAAATATAACATAAATAGTAAATAACATAAATTATCACTTTGTATTATATAATATTTTTTTAATAAAATCAAACATTTTTCATTAAAATTATTGACAAAAATCAATTTTTTTGATACTATGAAAACGTTAATGAGAAAATAGAGTGAATAAAAAGATTTTTTTGTAAGAATATAATAATTTTATACAAAAAAAATCTTATTTTAAGTCGAAATAAGATTATACATTTTTGAAAGGTTTTGAAAAATTGGAAAATAATAATTATAATCCTTATGAAATAACAACGGCAAATAATCTTACCGCTGAAGAGGCAAAATTTCAAATCAAACAATGTTCCGGCAGAAATTCAGTACTTTTGTTAATTTTCTTTGGTTTTACTTTTTTAATTTCAATTATTGCAGGTCTTTTATACGGAGCTGATATTATATCATATTCTGTTGCAAATATTATCAGTATGATGGGTATCTATGTAATTATTGTACCTGTGTGTTTAATTATAGGAAATAAAAACCAAAAACATACAACTAAAACTTATTTTCAAAAATCTAAAATGAAAGCTTCGGAATGGTTTAAGTGGTCTTGTATATTATTTACTTGCAACATTGCTGTTAATTTTGTTTTCAGTTCTATTTTTGAATTTATAAGCAAGTTAGTTCAAAATCAAACAGGCGAAAGTCTTAATGCTCTTGATATTACCGATGTTGCCTCAAACAGTGCAGTCTTTTTATTTTTCAATTTTTTAGCAATGGGTATTTGTGCTCCTGTTTTTGAAGAGTTACTTTTAAGAGGTACTTCTTTAACCCATACTTTACCTTACGGTCAATGGTTCAGTTTTATAGTAATCGGTGTTAGTTTCGGTGTACTTCACGGCAATTTCCAACAAATGTTTTATGCCTCTTTCTTGGGAGTTTTCTTGTGTTTCATTGCTTTTAAAGCAAAGTCGATAATTCCTGCAATCGGTACACATATGTTTATTAATTTGCCCAGTGCAATTTTGATTACCGCGTCGTCTACTCTTGATATAAAAAAATTTGAAGAACTTTCAAAAAAAGTTGAAGGCGAGAATTATACTGCAGAACAAATGAAAGAATTAACTGATTTTGTTATTGATAATGGTTGGAAGTTTGCAGCGATTTTTATTGTAGTTGTTTTTATGATTGTTGCATTTATAATCGGTCTTTTTCAGCTTGTAAAAAAATTGCGTTATTACAGAGATGATTTTGAATGTGGAAATACTTGTCCTGTTTTAACTAATAAACAAAAATTTGCAGCTTACCTTTCTTCTCCCGTTACAATTATGTTTTTTGTATTAGTAATTGCTTATGCTGTTTGGTATGCAATGCAATAAAGCATACTGTTTGTTAAGATATTGTAAACTTTTAAAAAAAATTATTATTTTTACTTGACATATTAAAAAAATATGGTAAAATATATCTTGCTATTTAATTTAGGGTGGTATAATGACTTTACTTGAAGATTTAGAAAAAATAGGTACTGATGTTGAGGGAACATTGAAACGTTTCAGCGGTGCAAAAGAACTCTATATAAAATTTTTACAACGGCTGCCTGAAAATGAAAATTTTCCGAAGTTGGAAGCGTTGGTTAATACCGAAAACGAAGAATATGATTATAAAAATTTAGAAATTGTTGCTCATTCTCTTAAAGGTAATACAGGTAATTTAGGTTTAACTTTCCTTTGGAATTATCTTGCCAATATTGAAAAAGCAGGCAGAGAAAAAAATCCCGATAAAATAAAAGAAAATTTTGATAAATTTTATATCGAATATAAAAAAGTTATTGATATAATTAATAACTGTAAAATTGAAGAATAGAGGTGGAACCTTGGAATCATATATCGTAAGACAAGCAATAGTTGATGAAAGGCAGAATACTTTCGGATATGAAATTTTATATACTGATAACAGGTTCAATACTACTGAAGTTGACGAAACAACTGCTGCCAATGCCATAGAAAATTTTCTTTCGTCTATGGATAGTGAAAGGTTTTTAAGCGGCAAAACAGCTTTGATTACATTTACTTCTAATCTTTTGGAAAAAAGTATTCCGAAGATGTTTTCTACCAATAAACTTATTATCCAGATTGAAGATAGTTTGATTACCAATCCCGACACTATTAAGCTTATAAAAAAATACCAAATGCAGGGATTTAAATTTGCTATTGTAGACTTTGAGTTTGCTCCGAGATTTTTCTCTATTCTCGATATTGTTGATTATATAAAGGTTAGTTTTAAAAATTATTATACTTCTTCATCTTCAATTGAAAATATTGTTAGAATAGGAAAAAGTTTCGGAAAACAGATAATTGGCTATAATATTGAAAGTCAAGAGGCATATGATAAAGCAAAGGAATATGGCTGTACTTACTTTCAAGGGGCTTTTGTTTCCGAAAAATTACCTACAACTATTAAGAAAGTTGATTATTTAAGGAGTAACTTCTTCCTTTTAATGGTTGCTGTTACAAAAGACGAACCGGACGTTGACGAGATTGAAAAATTAATCTCTCGTGACGTTTCTTTGACGTTCTCTTTATTAAAATTGGTAAATTCTGCTTATTTTGCTTTGAGAAACCGTGCAAGAAGTGTTAAACAAGCTCTTGTTATTTTAGGTTTAGGTCAATTAAAACACTGGATTTATCTCCTTTCTTTCAAACAAGATGACGGTTCAATGCCCGATGAGCTTATTAAAATATCGTTCTTGCGTGCTACTTTCTCCGGTGAACTTTCAGAATATGTAAATAATCTTATGATGTCAAAATCAGAAGCTTATCTTATGGGTATGTTTTCAACATTAGGAAAACTTATGCAATTGCCTCTTGAAGAAATTTTAGAGCAATTGCCGATTTCAGACGAGATTAAAAATGCTCTCCTCTATCAACAGGGCAAAGCCGGTTTACTCTATCGCTTAGTTCTCTCTTATGAAAGAGCCGACTGGAAAGCAATTTCCGAAATTGCAACCGACCTTGACATACCTCAATCACAAATAGCACAGAAATATTTTGAATGTGTTGAAAGTGTTAATACCATTTGGAACGGTCTTACTTCACCTCAAGAGTAGGGGGGTCGGGGGGTGTTCTCGGGGTTAACGTTAATAAAAGCCTATGATGTGTAAACTACAGAAAAGATGTAGGGAACTTCGAGAGGTGTATTTATCTGAAAAGAGTAGAAAAATAAAAAAGCCTGAAAGTTGCCAAGATTGAAAAGATGTAGGGAACTTTCAGAGGTGTGAGATACAGGAAAGAATAGAAAAATGAATGACTATAATGCGGAACAGATAGAAGTATTACAAGGACTTGAGCCTGTAAGGAAAAGACCGGGTATGTATATCGGGTCAACAGGTTTAAAGGGCTTACATCATTTAGTATATGAAATTGTGGATAATGCTATTGATGAGGTTTTGGCAGGTTATTGTGATACTATTACTGTTGAAATTTTGCCTGAAAATGTAATAAAAGTTACGGATAACGGCAGAGGTATTCCGACGGGTATTCACCCCACAGAGGGTATTTCTGCGGCAACTGTTGTATATACTGTTCTTCACGCCGGGGGTAAATTCGGCGGTTCGGGATATAAAGTTGCAGGCGGTTTGCACGGTGTTGGTGCAAGTGTTGTTAATGCTTTGTCGGAATGGCTTGAAGTTACAATATATGACGGTAAGGACGTATTTTTTCAGCATTTTGAACGGGGTGAATATAAAGAAGAGTTGAAAATAATCGGTCAAACTGATAAAACAGGGACACAGGTTGTTTTTAAACCCGATTATGAGATATTTACAGAGAGTATTGAGTTTGACTATGATACTCTTTTAAGACGTTTAAGGGAACAGGCTTTTCTTAACCCGACAGTTAAAATACTGTTTGCTGACAGACGAGATGAAGTCATTGAGGAAACGCTCCATTATGACGGCGGTATCAGACAATTTGTGGAATATCTCCACAAAGTTCGTGATTTAACACCTATTTCACAAGATGTTGTTTATTTTTCGGGTGAAACAGTTATTGCCGCAACCGAAACAAAAGACGAACGTGACCTTTTTGCGGAAATTGCTTTTCAATATAATGAGAGTTATAATGATTTAATTATCTCTTTTGCTAATAATATCCATACACCTGACGGCGGTTTTCACGAGATTGCATTCAGAAATTCGCTGTTGAAAGTGTTAAACGAATATGGTAAAAAATTTAATTTTCTTAAAGACGAAAAACTTATCGGCGAAGATGTTCGAGAGGGTTTAGTTGCCGTAATTTCTGTGCGATTACAAGATGCGGAATTTGAGGGGCAAACAAAAGGACGTTTGGGTAATCCCGAAGTAAAACCTTTTGTTGAGGGTATAATAACAACAAAACTTATGGATTATCTTGACGAAAATCCGACTATTGCAAGTGTTATTCTTGAAAAAGCAATTGCGGCGAAGAAAGCTCGTGAAGCCGCAAAAAAAGCCCGTGAACTTTCAAGGAAAAAAACAGGAATGGAATCTGCAAGTCTGCCGGGAAAATTAGCAGATTGTTCCTCGAATGAAGCAGAAAATAATGAAATATATATAGTAGAGGGAGATTCTGCGGGAGGCTCTGCAAAAGAGGGTCGTGACAGAAAATTTCAAGCTATTTTGCCGCTTTGGGGTAAAATGTTAAACGTTGAACGTGCAAGGGTTGATAAAGTTTTTACAAATGAAAAGCTGATGCCTGTTGTTGCGGCGTTAGGCACGTCAATCGGCGAAGATTTTGATTTAGAAAAATTGCGTTATCATAAAGTAATAATTATGGCTGATGCGGACGTTGACGGTTCACATATACGCACGTTGCTTTTGACTTTCTTTTTCAGATTTATGCGACCTCTTATTGAAAACGGAAATATTTATATTGCTCAACCGCCGCTTTTTAAGGTACAAAAAGGTAAACGCTTTAAATATGCTTATTCTGACGAGGAAAGGGATTTATATCTTCGTGAAATGGAAGAAAGCGGAGCAGGCAAGATTGATGTTCAGCGTTATAAAGGTTTGGGTGAAATGGACCCACGTCAGCTTTGGGAAACAACAATGGACCCCGATACAAGAATTATGTTAAGAGTTGAATTGGATGATGCTGTTAAAGCAGACGAGATTTTCTCAATTCTTATGGGAGATAAAGTCGCTCCACGCCGCAGTTTTATCGAGAAAAATGCGAAGTATGCAATGAATATTGATGTGTAGGGGTGTAGATGGCTATATTGGAGGCAATATGAAAAAAGAGGATATTTTTACAGAAGATTTAAATGACCCTTTTTATTCAAAAGAAAATCAAAAATTTTTAATGGAATCTTTGAAAGAATTTGAAGAAGGCAAGGGAATTGTTTTCAATGATGTTGACGAAATTCCTAATACTATTAATTTAGATGAAAGATTGAAAAAGAGTTTGGAACAGGCTAAAAAGGGTGATTTTATTGTCCTTACTCAGGAAGAATTGTTGGAATATGCACGTTAATATATAATTAAATAAAAAAAATCGGAGTATTTATGGGACTTGAAGATATGCTGAACCTTGTCAAAACAAGGTTTAACGGCACAGAAAAGACTGTTGAAAATACAAAAGTCAAAGAGGAAAAAATTAATATTCCTCCTGATGTGTTTTATAAATGCCCCAGATGTCAGGAAACTACTTTAGTTGAGGATTTTCTCAGTCAAGGTAAGGTTTGTAAATGCGGCTATCACGGGCGTATGACGGCAAAAGAGCGTCTTATGATTACCGCTGATAAGGAAAGTTTTGTTGAATATGACCGTAATATGGTAAGTTTAAATCCCATAGATTTTCCGAAATATGAAGAAAAAGTTGCGGAATTACAAGAACAAACCGGTTTGAAAGAGGCGGTTATTACAGGTGAATGTACTATCCGTAATAATAAATGCGTTGTTGGCATAATGGACAGCAATTTTATGATGGCGTCTATGGGCAGCGTTGTGGGTGAGAAAATAACAAGGGCTTTTGAGAAAGCAACGGAGAAAAAACTGCCTGTTATTATGTTTACTGCTTCCGGCGGTGCGAGGATGCAAGAGGGAATTATTTCCCTTATGCAAATGGCGAAAACTTCCGGGGCTGTTAAACGTCATAATGACGCAGGTTTACTGTATATTGTTGTTATTACCGACCCAACCACAGGCGGTGTTACGGCATCTTTTGCCTCTTTGGGAGATATTATCATTGCCGAACCGAAAGTTATGTTCGGGTTTGCGGGGCGTAGGGTTATTCAAGATACAATTCGTCAGAAATTACCTGATAATTTTCAGATGTCCGAAATGCTTTTGGAAAAGGGTTTTGTTGACATTATCGTTGAAAGAAAAAAAATGCGTTCTGTTCTTTCAAATTTATTGCGTTTACATTCTGTTGATTAAAAAAAGAAAATGTCAAGATTTTCTTGACATTTTCTTAAAGTTTTATTTTATATGTTTCAATCATCATTATTATTATAATGAATAAAACCGGGGAACATATTAATATTTTTCCTAAAATCATAAGAACTTGACCGATTATTATGTGTTTTTTATTTTCGGATTCAACGACTTTTTTACCTATTGCCGTTAAAATTAAACCAAAAGATATTCCAACTGAAAATATAATCAAAAAAAACAATATACCCACATCAATCTACCAAAACAGGATTAAAATCCTCTCTCCAAGGCAAACCGCAGGTGTTTAACATTTCCATAAATGGGTCGGGGTCAAATTCCTCAACGTTGTAAACACCGTCTTTTTTCCATTTACCTGTTAAAAACAATGCCGCACCAATCATTGCAGGCACACCTGTTGTATATGAAATGGCTTGTGAACCCACTTCTTTATAGCAATCTTGGTGGTCGCAGATATTATAAACATAGTATTTAACGGGTTTTCCGTCTTTAAATCCCTGATATATGCAACCGATATTTGTTTTGCCGACTGTTTTTGCTCCCAAAGTTGCAGGGTCGGGCAAAATTGCTTTGAGGAATTGCAAGGGAACAATCTCCATACCGTTATAGTTAATGGGAACAATACTTGTCATTCCGACATTTTCCAAACATTTAAGGTGAGTGAGATAGCTCTGACCGAAAGTCATAAAGAAACGGATACGTTTAATGCCGTTTATGTTTAATGCAAGACTTTCCAACTCTTCGTGATGTAAGAGATACATATCCTTTTTGCCGACACTTTCAAAATCATATTCACGTTTAATTTCCATAGGTTTTGTTTCTTTGAAACTGCCGTTTTCCCAGTATGAGCCGTTTGCGGAAACTTCACGAATATTAATCTCGGGGTTAAAGTTTGTTGCAAAAGGATAGCCGTGGTCGCCGCCGTTGCAATCTAAAATATCTATATATTCAATAGTGTCGAAATAATGTTTCTGTGCATATGCCGAAAAAACCCCTGTAACTCCGGGGTCGAAACCGCAACCCAAGATAGCTGTTAAGCCGGCTCTTTGAAATCTTTCACGATATGCCCATTGTTCTTTGTATTCAAATTTAGCGGTATCGGGGTGTTCATAATTGGCTGTGTCGAGATAATTTGTTTTTGCAACAAGACAAGCCTCCATAATAGTTAAATCTTGATAGGGCAAAGCAACATTTATAACCAAATCGGGTCTTTCCATTTGAAAAAATTGTATTAATTGAGGAACATTTTCAGCGTCGATTTTTGTTGTGAAAATTTTAGTATCCGTTCCTTTTTCTAAACAACTCGCTTTAATACTCTCACATTTTGAAAGAGTTCTGCTTGCAATAATAATTTCGCTGAAAATTTTGCTTTGCTGGCAGCATTTGTGAGCAACAACAGAGGCAACTCCTCCTGCTCCGATTATAACTACTTTACTCATATTATTTCTCCGTAAGTATTTTTTTAAATTACTATAGTTAAATTATACATATCAAAAAAAAAAAGTCAAGTAAATTTTAAATATTATTGACAAATTAGGCGTAAACATTTATAATACTACTACTTTTGTGTTTAGAAAGAGGTTTAAGAAGTGAAAAAAGCAAAAAAATCTACGTTTTTCATTGTTTTCATAGTGATAATGTCATTTGCATATACTACTTTTTTCGGTATTGCATACTATCACGGTGATATAGATGATATCTACTTAAAGGGGATAAATGACATTCGTCTGGGTATTGATATCCAAGGCGGTGTTGATGCGACTTTCTCACCGGCAGAGGGTATTAATGCTACCGATTCAGAGATGGACGCTGTTTTGGAAACGATTAAGTTGCGTTTGGCGTCTGAAAACATTATGGATTCGGAGACTTATGTTGACCACGATAACGATAATGTTATTGTACGTTTCCCGTGGCAAGCCGACGAAAAGGATTTTAATCCCGAGCAAGCTGTTCAGGAATTGGGAAGTACTGCATTATTACTCTTTATTGAGGGGAATTCTACAATTTCCGCTGAATATCGTAATGCTTATATGGCAGGGACAAGCACCGAGGGTATCATCCTTTCGGGTGCAAATGTAAAAAAAGCATCAAGCGGCGTTAATCAGGACGAGAGCGGTAATATTCAACACGTTGTTAATCTTGAATTTGACGATAACGGCAGAAAATCGTTCGGTGCGGCAACACAGGAATTATATGTTAATAACGATGCTATTTCTATTTGGATGGATGATGTTTGTATCAGCTCTCCGGCAGTTCAAGCTCCGCTAACAGACGGTAAAGCGGTTATTACAGGTAATTTTACTTCTGACAGTGCAAAAAAATTAGCTGACCAAATCAATTCGGGTTCTTTGCCTTTCAGCCTTGAAACAACATCTTTCAAAACAATCTCTCCTACTTTGGGACAAGGTGCTTTGGATGCAATGTTATTAGCGGCAATTATCTCTTTTATCTTTATTTGTATATTTATGTTGATTTTCTATAGATTACAGGGAATGGTTGCAATTTTTGTTTTGATATGGCAAATTGCGGGTATCCTTGCTTTCTGTTCGGGGTATTTCGGATTTATGCCCTCTTCAACACTTACAATCCCCGGTATTGCCGGTATTATCCTCTCAATAGGTATGGGTGTTGACGCTAACGTTATTAACGGTGAGCGTGTTAAAGAGGAAATTAATTCGGGTAAATCCCTTGATACTGCTTTAAAAACAGGTTTTGACAGGGCGTTCTCCGCTATCTTTGACGGTAACATTACTGTTTTAATCGTTGCAATAACTCTTATGGGTGCGTTCGGTGTACCCGATAGTTTCTTTGCAAAAATGTTAAGTCCCGTATTCAGTTGGTTCGGTGTTTCAACAGAGGGTGCAGTTTACTCCTTCGGTTTTACTCTCTTAACAGGTATTATCCTCAACCAAACCTCCGTGCTTATGTCAAGACTTATGCTTACTTCCCTTGCAAAATTCAAATGTTTCCGCAAGAAACATTTCTACGGTACGGGAATTAAAGCTAAATAAGTATACTATATAATATAAAAAACTACTCCAACAGTCAAGAGGTAAAAAAATGAGTAAAAAATGTAAGTTTAATATAGATTTTTTCGGTAAACGCAAAGTATTTCTGATTATATCTTTAATACTTGTGTTGGTATCTATTGCAATGACTTTTACCGGATTAAACGTTGCTATAGAATTTAAAGGCGGCACAATCGTTTCTTATGAATATGCCGGCGAACTCGACAGAGCTAAGTTAGATAATATTCTCTCGGAAAGAATACAAAATTCTTATAATATCCAAGAGGGCGACAGTTTTGAAAGTAACAAAAAAACTATCTCAATCTCTTTTGCCGGAGGCGGTAAATTCAACGGAACAGCTGCATCTACTTCCGATGCAGGTTCAACAGTATCAGACGGTGCTGTTATAAGCGGTGATTTTACTTACACAGGTGAAAATTTTACCGCTGTTCAACAATCTGAATTAACCAATACTCTCATAAGAGAATTTCCCGAAAATCAAATAGTTTTACAAGACAGCAGTAACGTTAACCCCTCTTCGGGTAAAACATTTTTCTTAAAATGTATAACAGCCGTTGCTTTAGCATCTGTAATCCTTA
>JAISIJ010000124.1 GCA_031262245.1 Oscillospiraceae bacterium
CTGACAAACAAGGATAACTTTTTTCTAAAACATCTTTCTTGTATATTTTATAGCAAAGATTAATATAATACGTTAAATAACCTTCAGAATTGACAAAATTATCAAAAACGTCAGTCCCCTTGTAATTTATAAAATTAATATAGTTATATGCCATATTGTGTGTTTTTTTTATTCCGTTTTCATATACTGAAGTATAACATCCAGTAACAATATCCGCATCTTCTTCAAGTGCTTTTTTTATAAATAATCTGTAATAATCAATACCGATAGAATCATCACTATCAACAAAAGCTATATATTCTCCTGTAGCTTGTTCAAAACCGCGAAAACGTGCAGTAAGCAACCCTTCGTTATGAGAGGGGATAACATATTTAATTCTTTTATCTTTTTTAGCAAATTCTGCTACTATTTCGTCACAATTTCCGGGAGAACCATCATTGACTACTATTATTTCTAAATTGGTATATGTCTGGTTAATTATTGACTCCAAACACTCGGGGAGAAACTCTTCGGTATTGTACACAGGAACAATAACTGATAAAAGAGGGGCATTTTCTTTTGTAAGCATTTTTTATATCCTTTCATATAGAAGGTAAATGTACTATTTTTTATTTTTATAATATTTATTTCGTAAAAATTTCTGTACAGGAACTTCAAAGAAATAATATGATAAATGTGATATTATTAATAATAAAACAAAATAAAGAAGAATAACTTTTTTGGATTCAATATTAAAATCAATGTGTCTATGAACATACGATAAGAAAACAGATAAAGGGTAATGCCAAAGATATATCGAAAAGGATAAATTTCCTAACCAACGAAAAATACCGAGAGATAAAAATTTACGTAAAAAACCTACATTCAAAGCAAGAAGTATAACGCAAGGGAAGAAGAATACTGACAGAAGAATATAATAATTCCCATAGTTAGGAGCTAAATAATAATATCCTTCACCTTTATATAGATAAAAAAGATAAATACTGATAAGTGATAGTGAAAAAACGGAAAAGATTTTTTTGAATTTGGAATTTTGTTTTAGAAAATCATAAAACCAAAATAAAAAAACACCTATAAAAAAAGCGACAAATACTTTAACAAAATCAAGACCTAAAAATCCGGGGATATACCGCACATTAAAACCGGAACTATAAAAATTTATAGCAAGTATTCCTAAAAAAATAGGTATAGAAAAAATCAGTTTGGATTTATGTTTTCTATAAAGAACACATAATCCGAAGAAAACCAAATATGCCCACAATTCAGCACCTACAGACCAAGCAGGAATGTTAACAACACTCGCTCCTTTAATTTTTCCAAATTGAAATCCTGATAATATCAAAACAGACCTTGTTATTTCATATATATCTATTACGGCATCTTTTACAAAATAGAACAACAAAACTGCAGAAATAGTTGTAATAAAAACCAAGGGATACAAACGTGTAAATCTTGCAAGACAATAATCCTGAAACGATGTCTTTTTATCCGTAATTTTGTCAAAATATTTATAACAAAAGATAAATCCAGAGAGTACAAAGAAAAATATAACAGAACTTCCGCCGATTCTAAATGCAATGAAGAAGTCCCTTGCAGAAGTAAATCCGAATATTGAAAAAGTTTTTCCCCATAAAGTAAAATTAAATGGTTGATTATGGTTAGAAACGACCCAAGATTCTCCTATCCAATGCCAAAACACAACCACCAACGCCGCAATCCCTCTCAGAGCATCGAGAGAATGAAACCGCTCACTTTCATTAAGTGACGGAATAATGATTTTTTGTTCCACTTAGAAATCCCTTATTTTGAAAAATATTTAAAAAAATTTAATTTTGTCTTTTTCTTACTTAATTTACAATCGTTTTTGTTTAAATTGTATAAAAATGTATATTTGTGATGCAACGCTATTTGACACCTCCCTAAAATTTAGGAGTTCGGCAAAATTAAACGATAAAATGCATTATTTTCATATATAAAATGCACTTTATCTAAACTTACTACACAAATCCTTTAGATTAACACAAAAATTCATTATAATTATACTTAAACTTTTATAAATGTCAAGAGTTTTTTGAATAATATTAAAAAAAATCACATTTCCTTATTTATGTAAAACAGACTTCTGATAATACCTACTTTTATTTGTTTTGTTCTTTCTTGATAAAAAATGATTTTCAGGAAAGTTTGTTTTATCATTTTTATATGAAACGCAGCTCGTGCAGATGAGGTTTGTAAAACAAAAATTTCTGATGTTAAATTCGGTTCTCCTACAAAAGTTCGTTTGCACGGCAAAGGCAACAAAACCAGAGAAATTCCGGTGTCTGATGAAGTAGCTAATTTGTTAAGGTAGCTTATAATCGTTTGAAAAATTCTCATTATGCAGAAGATGTTGTGCAGAACTAAATCCCTACTGCCGAGGTATTTCTGCGGATTAGGAAGTTTAAGAAGCATAGTCATTTCCTCAATCGTAAAATAGGGAAATTCGGTTTGAACTACACTTGGCAAATCCGGTGTTGTTGCCGCAGTTAAAGCACTAATTGCAGATATTTCTCGTTTCGATGCATATTTTAGAAAGGATATTATTGCAGACATACGATGTTTTAGGGAAGATACACTATATCTTCGTTCATTTTTTAGCCAAAAGCAGTATTCGTCAAACAATGCGGGGATTAAGTGCTTGTAGTTTATGAGATAATGTGACATATTTTTTCTTCTGATATAGAAACTCAAAGAATATAGCAAAAGAGTCTGCATACATCCCAATAAAACACTTGCAAAACGCCCAAAGTGTGGTAAAATAAAATAGGGTGAAATAATGCCGAAAAGACAAATAATAAGTGAAGGACAATACAAAGAAATTTTGCTTGAAATGA
>JAISIJ010000180.1 GCA_031262245.1 Oscillospiraceae bacterium
CGATACTGAAAATGCAATAAAATCTCTCGAAAGTGAAATTTCGGAGCTTAAAACCGCATTAAATGGGCATAATGATAGTATCAATCCGAATAATTCCACTTCTGTGAATAATAGTTCAAATACCGCACCCGATAATCTTACAAATAATGTAAAAGAAGAGATTGGCGATGTGCTGTTCTCCGCCGTAAACGTTTCACGTCACCTCGGAATTGATGCCGAAGAGGCGTTGCGTGAGTCCACTAACAAGTTTATAAACCGTTTTTCAAAGGTTGAGGAAACTGTTAATGAGAAGTCACCCGAAAAAGATATGAAAGACTTTTCAATTGACGAGCTTGACGAAATTTGGAAACAGATAAAATAATGTATAATGTACAATGTATAATGTACAATGAGCCTTTGCAGTTAGATACCTACTAAAAATTAGGGGAATTTTCATTTCTCATTACTCATTATACCTTGCTCATTCGCCACGAAGTGGCGACCGCCAACCCGCCTAAGAGGGCGGAAAACTTAAGCGTTTAAATTTCAAGTTGAACGACTATACCCTTGATTAAAAAAATCTTATACAGGTTAAATAATAAAAGTAATATTGTACCAAACATCATTTGGTAATAATATAAAAAAACAAAGCCGAAAAAACGGCGAATCATAACCGTGTACAAAATGTATACAGGTAAAAAACGGAGGAATCCCAAAATGACAAAAACAGATTTAATCAGCGTAGTAGCTGAAAAGGCAGAATTGAAGAAATCTGTCGCAGAAAAAGCAGTGAACGCTGTAATCGACAGCATCACTTCCGCACTCGTAGAGGGCGACAAAGTTCAACTCATCGGTTTCGGTACATTCGAAGTTCGTGACCGCAAGGAACGCAACGCTAAAAACCCCCAAACCGGCGAATCTATGGTTATCCCTGCTCAAAAATCTCCCGCTTTCAAAGCAGGTGCTAAACTTAAAACTGCTGTTCAAAAGTAATGCAGTTTTCATAATGCATATTGCAGAATTAGCCTGAAAATTAAAGTACCTGTTCTTAAATTTAGAACAGGTACTTTTTTGCAATGAGGAATGAGTAGTGAGTAATGAATAATGAGCCGTAACATAAAAGTACCTTTTCTTAAATTTAAGAGCGGGGACTTTTTTGCAATGAGAAATGAGTAGTGAGGAATGAGTAATGCACCGAAAATTTAAGCCCTATTTCTTAAATTAAAGAAATAGGGCTTTTGTGTTTGGGTTAATTCTGCATTATGAATTATGCATTATGAATTAAAAAAGCTATTCCATTACGGTTAATGCCCGTAACTCACGAATTTTTTTTACGGATTCTTCCGGCTCAATTTCTAATAAACTTCGCCTTATTCTGGATTGTTTAAGATAGTAGTCAAGGTTTTTGTTGTATAATTCAATTTCGGGGGGGTTGGAAAGACGATAAGTCATATAGTCATAATCGAAGTAAAATTCTCTTGGAAATAGAAAAGAAAATGCATACCAATTAAGATATAAATCGTCTACAAGCTGTTCTTCTTTTATTTTCAAATTATGCAAAGTTTTATTATACGCTCCACAAGAAGTTAATACATATGGAGTTCTGCCCCAAAAAGCAGCCTCTATGGAAACATTTGACCCTGTAGATGCAATTCTCTTACATTTCAATATAAATTCAGTAGCATTATGCGAATCATCATAAGCTTTTTTTGTCGAATACTGCAAGAAATTTGACTGCGTCGGGTCCCCCGGATGACGCCTTACAATAATGTCTTTTAAGTCATAATTTTGCATTGTTGTATAAATAAGTTCTGAATCTGAATATAAAGTTTCGTGTAAATATCTTATATCAAAAGTAGCTCCTGTTGCACAACCTATTTCGTAAATAACCGAGGAATTTCCCGGTTTGTTGTATTCGTCAGGTGTTTGAAAATTATCAAGATAATGAAGATAATTTGGCATAAGAAAGATTGAAAGGATTTGTTTCTTTGTTAGAATTTTAAAATCTTTGCGTTCTGAATCGGATAGTCTTTCAATTTCATTGCAAAACTGAGAAAAACGATTCTCCAGATGTAACATACCCTCTTTGGTAATTAAAGAACAAAAACTCATCATAGCAGTATTGAGGTAAGTTCCTGCCCGAAAAACTCCTTGTTCAAAGAAAATCATTTTTGCACCATATTTCTCTGCCAGATACGTTAAACTTTTTATTTCAATAAGAGTATGAAAACCATCAATTTTTCCGTATTTCTATATTATTTTCAGTATAATTTCTTCTAAGATTTTTTCAAGTTCGGTATTTCGTTCCTTTATTAGAGAAATAAACGCGTTATTAATACCGCCTTTTTCCTCAATAATATAATCTTCAAAAGTTTGCGGAATAATATATCTTTCAACTTTTTTGACATCTTCATCCGTAAAAGATGTGTAATTAAAATATGCTTTTACAGTAGGATTGTTAGTATCAAATAATTCAATATCTTTATTTTCAGAGGGAAGTAAATTATATTTCTCTTGAATAATCATAGGGGCATTTTTATCTTTAACCATATTAACAGCTTCAGCATAATAATGAGGTTCAAGCAAACCATTGGAAATCGTACTCATTTCAAAAATAAAAGGAACAATCATTTTTAACCCCCATACAAACGTCTTGCACGTTTTTCACTTAATTTACGCCAGATTTTTTTAGGGAAGAATCTCTTTACAAGTTTCTTAAACAACATTCTCGTACTTACGGTTTCAAGGTATTGGTTTGGGTGGATTGCACCGAAACTTGTCGCTCTATTTCCCAGCAAACCTGCCACAAGCTCCCAATTAGAAGTACCTAACCCATTCTCTTGTGCTATTCTTAAAATACCGTGATTAGAAAATAACATATATCTGAAATTAGATAAATCCGACCTTGCCTGCTCGGAAGTTTCGATATAGGCAGAATAATATCCCGCATTTTGTGCAGTCAGACAAAAAATTCTCTCAACTGCATTGGAAAGTGACGTATCGGTAGTATTTATATCCGCAAAATCT
>JAISIJ010000182.1 GCA_031262245.1 Oscillospiraceae bacterium
TTAATTATTATATCAGTTTGATTTACAGGTCTTTTTCTCTCCTTTGAAATCTCCTTTAACAACACTTCATATAATATCAAAGATTTTTTGATATGTCAATTGCAAAAATGAAAGAAATAATCAAGTGTTTTTCGCTTGATTAATAACAATCCAAACTGAAAAAATGAGCTGAATAAGTCGAAATTCCATTAACATTGTTTTAAAATTAATTTACTTATTAGCCTTGAAAAAGAAAAATTTGAAGTAGATGAAAACTACTTCAAATTTTTTTGAATTATTCTGAATTCTTATCCTGAATTTCCTTAAGAGGAATAGTGGTAGTGGGAACAGTAGTATCGATATCCGAATTATGAGAATATATTCCTGTTATTTTATATGGACGAGATTCACCGAAGTACTGTGCATATTGTGCTTTATCAACGGAAATCAGAATCCAGTCGCCTGCCATATCATCTGTACAAACTTCGGGGATTTCGGAAACACAAGTTATATTCAAGTAAGGTACTGCTGCAATTTCGATGTCACCTTGAATAATCGGCTCGTTTACGGTGACACTCTTAACGTTATAGCTGACACTACCCGTACCTGAACTTCTGTAAAAAGCTAATAAATTATACTTTTCAAAATCAACCTGTTCCAAGCGGTCTATAACATCTTGATACAGCGGTTCTGAAAGACATTGAACACCCATTGAATTAGGTGGATTGACAACCGTTTCACTTATATCCGCAAGAATTCTCTCATAATCTTCATTTCCGGTAAAAAGCAAAACCTCGTTTCCGTCAGCATCAACGCAATATTTTTCAGCATCTTCAAAACAAGGAACTCGAATACTTGTAAATGTAAAATCAATGTCAAAGATATTTTCATCTGCACCACCCGGAACAATCGGGTCTTCAAGATATGGCTCTGTATTTGTGGCTTCATAAGGTTCCGGATTTGTGACTGAATACGATTCTGTAATACCGACTTCCAAAGGCTCAAAATTGTTCACACCTTGGCTCTTTTTCTCACTTTTAAACGGCATTAAAACCGCCAAAAGCACAATAGTTACCGCTAAAAATACCCCTACACATACCCATAAAATCGCTGTATGTTTATGTTTTTTTAAGTTATTATTTTTCATATTGCACCTCTCAAAATATCAATAAAATTACATTCAACGCCGCTGAAATTTTTCTCTCTGAATATAATACAATTGACAACGCCATTCTGTCGGGATTTTATTCTGAAAATTTTCTGATTTACATATATTATTTCTCAGACGGAACTATGAAAGTGTAAAAATGAAAAAAACAAGGGCTTGACAAATCTATTTTAACTTGATAAAATAATATTCCCCGCAAGGGGGCGGAAATGCTGTTGTTGAACTGTATGCCCTCGGGTATGCTCGTTATTCCTCATAATAAACTCTACCCCAAAAAGTAAACAGTTAGATGAATCAAGTAGGAAATCAAAGTCGACACGAAAGGAAGTTAAAGACCCAACCGATTGACAGGAAGAAAAATAAGTGGTATAATATAATCAACGGTTGGCGTATTTAGAAGGAAAGGAACTTTGATTTATGGGACACGGAGGAAACGCCGTGTATATAATGTACCATAAATCAACGCAACTCCGACACACCCATTTTATGTTCCTCAAAGAGGTTGGACACAAGCTGTTAATCTTCGTGCAGGTGACGTGCTTTATACTCTTAACGGCGAGTATGTTGTTGTCGAGAAAGTACAGCACGAAATTCTTGAGAATCCAGTTAAAGTTTACAACTTCGAGGTCGCTGATAATCATACCTATTTTGTTGGCGAAAATGCAGTTGGGGTGCATAACAGCTGTCTAACCGAAAAATTAATTGTGGAATTAAAAGCAGCTACAGGTTGGTCGGACGATATAATTGAGGCAATTAATAAAAAACACAACTCGAGCAAAAGAAGTTGCAGAAACTTTAAAATATGAAAATGAATAAAAATATTTTTCTACAAAATAAGATGTTATTAAAGTCAGTAATTTATTACTGACTTTTTTGTTTAAGATTACATATTTTAACTACAATTTGTTGGTGATAATGCACAAATTAATGCGAAAAATAAATCTAAAATTATTGATAATCACAAAATTAATAAATATATTATAAAAAAACGATAGATTTTAAGTTTTAGAGCGTTATATAAGTAGAGGGTAAAAATTAAATTTAATAAAAAATAAACACGAAAACCTCACCAAATTATTATCAAAACTTCACTTGAATGTGAAGATAAAAATGTTATAATTAAATAGCATAAGAAAAAACAATAATCGGAGATAAAAAATGAAAACTTCATTATTTTTACTTAAAAAATACTGGTTTGCACATAAAAAAGCGGCGGTGGCAGTACTTTTTTCGGTGATAGTTTTAATTGCATCATTGGTATGCTCATTTTTGAGTGAAATTATGGAGCAACGGCGTGAAATTAACAGCCGATATGATACTTACGGACATTACAGTTTTGTTTTCAGCGACCCGACAGCGGACACGGAAAACGAGTTGAAACGGCTGAAAAATGAGGGCATTATAAATTTCGGAGAGGTTACTGTTACAGGCAAAATCGGTGACGGCAGCGATAAATTTGCCGTTGGATATTTGGACAAAACAGCAGAATATTTGCTTCATTATCCCGTAAAAAACGGCAGACTTCCCGAAAAAGAAAATGAAATTGCAATTTCCGAATTACTTATGCCGCATTTGGGATTGCTGTCGGAAGTCGGTGACACGATAAAATTGCCGTTTACCGATTCAAATGGCACAACAACAGAAAAAGAATTCTTACTTTGCGGAATTTTTGCGGCGGACAATTTACACCGTGATACAGAATTAACATCTGCAAAAACCACTCGTAATGATTTAAAAATGCCCACACCGCTTGCTATTACAGGGAAAAACGATTATACACCGTTATACAAAAATTTGCTTGTTACCGATACCGATATTCATTCAAAATCAGACTGGTTAAGCTTTTTTTCCGGCTCAAACGGTCATTATAAAGCGGATGCCCGAATAACTAAAGGAACAGAAAACTTTGCAAATTTGCCTTTCACAACTTTTGACGATACAGGAAAAAGAGCTGAAAAAAATGAAAAAACAGAAACCGTTAAAATACTCGAATTATTGGGAATTTTAATTGCACTTGTTGCGATTATCTCGACTTTTTCAGCAGTTTTCTCTGTTATTTCAAACAGAATAAACGATTTTCAGCTATTAAAATGTGTCGGATATTCTAAAAAATCTTTGTTAAAAATGTTTATTATCGAGTGTTTTATATTTTTAATTGTGGGAATAATTTTAGGTTTAATTTGCGGTTGCGTACTCTATGAAATAGTTTATCTTGTTCAAATTAAATTTATGAATCTCGCACCTTACAGCGGATTTTTCCCCGAGCCGATTATCAGAGAAATCACCATTTCACCGTATATTTTGCCGATTATTACTGCGGCGGCTGTTATGATTATTGCGTATATTTATCCTGCAATTAAAATTTATAAATTGTCGGCGGTTGAAACAAAAACCTCAAATATTCGCAAAAACAAGAAAACTTCTGCGAAAATAAACACACTTTTTTCAAGAATTATCGGCGGAAAAGGTGTTGCGATAATTCAATGTTCGGCGTTGATTATTGTGATGTGTACGAGTATTTTCGGCTATTTATATTACACAAATAATAATAAAAAAAATACCGATATTATAATGGATATTATTTCTGATTATGCGTATTCCGCCTCTGATTATAAAATCGGCGAGCTTGATATGAAATCGGACGATATTGACTGTTACATTGAGGCAAAATCAACATATGTTTTTAACGGAAATTCCATTATGGAAAATCAAGGCGGATTAAAACAAAATCAAATTGACGCTATGGTGTCTGAATTTGATAGAATTTACGCTAACGGTTACTATCTGAATAATTCTATCGTATACCAAAAAGAGGAAGAAACTCCGCAGAATTTACGAAATTTTATTGACCCGCTGAACCCGGATTATGACCATTATGAAGATTATATCGGAAAGGCGATTTTAAGAACCGATATGAAATTTTTAAATAATGCTTTAATGGAAAAATTAAAACCATATCTCACAGAAGGTACATTAGACGGCGTTATTTCGATAAATTATAACTATAATCTTAATTATAAAGTCGGTGATA